>CAJXSA010000450.1 GCA_913060595.1 uncultured Ignavibacteria bacterium | reverse complement strand
CATCCTCTGCATACTCATACTCGGCGTATTTATCTACATGAGATCCAAGGACCATATCCGGACTCTCGGGCTTTCCGGATTCGTCCCCGCAGGACTTACGGGCATCGTCCTCGGGATATTGTCTTCATTTCTCGGCATCGGAGGCGGGCCGTTTAATGTCGCCATCATTATGTTTCTATTTTCCTTTGATATCAAGACTGCCACCATGTGTTCGATCATCACCATACTATTTGCCCAGATTTCCAAGCTTTTTTCAGTCACACTTACCGTAGGCTTACAGGTATTCGACCTGTCAATGCTGCCGTATATGCTCGCAGTTGGCCTTGACCAGCTCCATCGTTCTCCGCAGTGATTCCATCTGCGGTCCCTCGATTCCCTGCAGTCCCTGCTGCAGCTCGTCGAGCAGTTCGCAGGACAGCTCCGAGAAGTTGTTGACGAAGTTGAGGGGATTCTGAATTTCGTGGGCGATGCCCGCGGTGAGCTCGCCGAGGGCCGCGATTTTCTTCTGCGCGACCAGCTGCTCCTGCGTTGCGAGAAGCTGGTGGTTCGTGCTGTCGAGCGCCGCGTTCTTTTTCTCCAGCTCCGCGATCGCACCCGCCTTGGCCACTGCCGAGGACGCGTGTTCCTTGAGACGCAGCAGGCGCTGCAGGTCGGCGGGACCGAAGCTTTCGCTGTCTCCTGAACCGAGCACGAGAAAGCCCTCGATGACACGTCCGCGCTGCACGGACATCGCCATGAAGCGCGTGTCTGCCGCCGACGCGTCGCCCGTGCGTGCGGCGATGCGTTCGCCGAGCCCGCTGAGGACATATACACCCTCCCGCATACGTTCCATGCTCACATCCACCGACCCGAGCAGCTCACGCAGCGAAAACTCCCGGTCCTGCAGATCTTCCGCGAAGCGCCCGGTGACCGTCTCGACGCGGAAGAGATTCGACTCCGGGTTGCGTCGCACGAACAAGGCTGTGTCCGCGTTCGGGAAGAACAGCAGGGACTGCAGCAGGAGGGCGTCGAGCACATTCGGAAGTTTCGTCTCACGATTGACCGTCCGGACGATGGTGTCGAGTCGTTCGAGTTCCTCCGCCTGGCGAAGGATTTCGCGAGACTTGTGTTCCAGTTCCGCAGTGCGCTCCCGGACCGTCTGCTCCAGCTCCTCGCCGCGCCTTCGGAGATAGCGCGTGCGATACCACAGTCTTCCGGTGAGCACGAAGACCCCCAGGGCCAGAAAATACAGCACGTAGGCCCACCAGGTTCGGTACCACGGCGGGAGCACCGAGAAATGATACGTGGCGACATCGCTGATCGCGCCCTCCGCGTTCATCGCGAACACTTCAAAGCGATACTCTCCCTCCCCAAAATTGCGCAACACGACCTCCGTGATCGACGACGGTCCCACCCATGTCGTGTCCCTCTCTGGAACCCGGTAATAGTAATAGTTTGTGTTCGGCGCTGCGTGATAGGTGGACGCGAATGAAAAAGTTATGGGAAGATGGCCATACGGAAATGCAGGCGGCGGCAGCAGTCCGGGATCCGTGTCGCCATGGTACCAGACCCGGTCATCCGTGCGCACCGCCCGAATCAGGGTTCGGAATGGCAGGCGGTACGATTTTCGCACGCGCGGATCATAGCGCAGCAGTTCGTTGTCGCAACCGAACCATGCCACACTGTCCGCGTCGACGTAAATATGCGCGAGATCATATGCGGAAATGCGCGCGAATGCCGCCGTCTGCACATCGAAACGTCCGTCGGACCGCGGTACCGCGAGGGATACCGTCCAATAGGCATCCTGCGACCATATTCGCCCGAAACGATCCGTATGGAGCACCACCGGTGTTTCGACCCTGTCGTTGTCAAACAGGTCCAGGTAGGTTGTGTCCGGTACGAATCTGTTGTTTCGTTTATCGAATAAGACCATCTCCTCGTCGCTGGTGAAAAAACGTCCGATTCCGCCTGCCCTGCCAAGCATGATCGCTCCGTCAGGAAGGCCGTCGAGCGTGTCGTACCGTCGCACATTTCCATCAATCACACCACTGGAGAGGTCGATGCGATAGACGGTACTACGAACCGTTGTCACCCAGAACGTCTTATCAGGCTCGCGCATCATGCGATGGAACTTGTTCTCATGCTTGAAGCTGTGCTGCTCCACCAGTTCCCAGCTCCGACCGGAATACACCAGCAGGGCAAATGCATCCGGTGAAGCGACGAAAACCGTGTCGCCTTCGGAATCCACTTTCTCCAGCAGTTCTCCCCGAACCGTGGAAACCTTGCGCAGCACACCGTCGTGGCCGTAGCTGAGGATGCCGGCCGCAGGATTCGCCACCAGCAGGCCGTGCCGCGTGGGACAGAGATCGAAGCATTCCATGTCCGTGCCTTCGACTTCCACGAAGCGCGCACGGATGTCGCTGCTCTCCCCGGCGCGCGGATCACCGCGGACGAGCCTGTAAAGGCCATATGTCGTCGTGACAAACAGCCCTCCGTCAAAACGCTCCACATCCGTAACCTGGCCCTCGAGTCCGCTCTCCGGTCCGAAGTGTGTGATCGGTGCGGGCCATTCCACGCGTGCAATCCCCTTGTCGAGCGCAACCCAGAGGTTCTGTGCATCATCCGCGAACAGGTTCGTCGGACTGTCGTCTCCGAGTCCCACCGCTTTATCGATTACTATCCTGACATCCCCCTGTGTATCTGTGATCCAGACACCGTGCTTCCCTGTGTAGAGCGCGAAGGTACCGTCTGCAAGGCTGATGCCGCCGCCCACGG
>CAJXSA010000449.1 GCA_913060595.1 uncultured Ignavibacteria bacterium | reverse complement strand
ACGGCCGTTTTTCTGCACCGCGTCGAGAATTTTGATGTCGATGTCGTCGAGCATGGCCTTAATAACTAATGATTATTTCTCAATATACATTAATTATTAAGGCCATGCAACCTGTTCAGGCATATAAATGGCAGAAAACTGGCTGAGACAGGCTGCACAGGCGGCCCGGGACGCAGTAATCCGCCGTGATACGGGGAATTACTGTTTTCCCCCGGCAGTAATCTGCCGTGATACCGGGAATTACTGTTCGCGGGGCCCCGCGGCAACACACGGACGGGAGATAATCGGGAATTTTGGGAAATATCTCCCTCGATGGCGAATTATTCATCACCGGTGACAGATAATTCCCCACCGGGCCTGGTCAAGCAGGCAGATATTTGCGGATTCCGGGGAAAATCTCCCTTCGCGGTGAATTAACTCTCACCGGTGAGGAATAATGCACTACTCTCGAGCAGTGACTCGGGTAATTATTCTTCACCGCCGGGAAATAATTCGGGGCGCGGAGATTTCGCGGGACGCAGCAGCTGCCAGAGGGATACAGCAGCCATGGAGTAGAAACAAAGTGTCATGAGGGTGCCGCTTGCGGCAATGAGCAGGCTCCACGCAGGGGAATGATAGCGGAGAAGGTACATGCCGCCGAAAGTGAGAATGATGCTCAGAAAGGGTTCGAGCACGAGCGTGGCGCGCAGCCACGCCGGGATGCCCGATGCGAGGAGGAAGACGCCACCGACGGCGAGGAAGACCAGGGCGAGGCTGATCATGTGCGTATGCGTGATGTTGAGCAGTTCGGCGGGAGTTTTCTCGAACTGCAGTTCGTGGTCAGGGGGAAGGGACATCGGATCAACGCCCATGGCTTCGGTGCCGCGGTAACGCTCGGCGATGCCGTCCGGATGCATATGCGTGGTGTGGTCGACGAAGAACACCCCGAGCGTATAGCCGGATGCAGCGACGAGGAGGAAGGCGGCCAGCAGGTGACGCGCGAGTCGGGGCAGGGACGCGAGCGCGGGAAAACCGTTCACAGGCGCTGTCCCTCCTGCAGGTACTGCACGTAGGTCGCGAGCGCACGGGCGCCGCGCGCGAGGGCGCGGCTCGATATGGTCGCCCCGCTGATGTTGCGGATGTCCTTGCCGACGGTGAGGGCGTCGCGGTGCGATTTCTCGGCGAATTGTTCGAGGAAGAGCGGGGAGCGCACTTCCCCGCCGTGTGATTCGCGGTAGGCGAGCACTTCCATCGCGAGAATGACGCCCGCGGTATCGAATGCCACGAGGTAGGTGATGGGACGCGCCTTCCCTTTCACATTGTCCACCATCAGCACGCCGGCGGTTTTCCCGCCTTTCTCGGCTTTCCAGACATCCACCTTGTTCCAGGCATGCCGGGCGCCGCTGCGCTTGCTGAGCAGGGCCGCGTCGACGGAGGAGAGTGTGATTTCCACCGGGTGAACGCGTACGTCGTCACCGAAATACGACGCGGCGTATTCTGCGATGTCCTCACGGGACTGCCCGAGGGCAGTCCCTGCGAGGAGCAGTATGAGAATGGGAATGTCAGAAAAACGCATACCCGATGCCTGCGTTGAACTGTCCGCGGCCGTCGAGGTCGCGCGCGTCGTCAAAGAGCTGGTAGTCCATCTTGATGGCCACGTTGCCCGTGGGCAGCCAGGTCAGGCCGACGGTGACGTCCGTGCGGTCGTACATGTCCATGGCCTCGAAGCCCGTGACCTCGGCCTGCGTGTTGTACATCTCGTAGCGGCCGAAGACGAAGAGCTGCTGGGCGGACTCGGCGAGATGCGGCAGGACGTTATACGCCGCCTCGGCATAGAAGCCGTTCATCTGGTCGGCGACGCTGTTCTGGTATACCGCGTTGATCTTGTCGGCGTCGGCGACGGAGATCAGTGCGGCCTCGCCGCGCAGCTGCAGGTTGCCGATCGCGTAGCGCACATCGCCCGCGAGCACCGTCACACCCGCATCGCCAAGGGCCTCATTGCCCATGCTGACGCCTCCGGTGAAGAAGGACGCCCCGAGGCTGAGTCCCAGCACCGGCATGTAATCCACCCTGCCGGTCAGGCCCATGTTTTTCGTCGACGATTCCGCGGCCTTCTGCCGTCCCCCGCGCAGACCGCTGCCCGCGGAGAGTCCCGACGGTTTGAAACTGCTCACGGCGTAGAGCTGGAAGCCCAGCGTGTGCGTCGGCGCGCCGAAGAAGCCGATGCCCGCCTCGCGCCAGGTCGTGGGAATGATGTTCTTGTGGAAGTTCGGACGCTCGACACCGTGGAAGGTCGGGGGCTCATGATACTGGTTGATGATGCCCACCGGCGGCAGCACGATGCCGGCGCGGAAGCCGTAGGCGTCCCATGGACGCAGTTCGATATAGGCCTGCTCGATGGAGAGTTCGCCCGGGGCATCCCCGCCCGCGACATAGGTGTGCTCGATCTCCGTCTCGGAAGCGAAGGAGATCCAGTCGTTGAATTCATGGTTGAGATAGATGACGAAGCGGTGGAAATCCAGCATGCCGCCCGCGCTGCCCTCGGGCTCGTTGTAATGCAGCTCGCCGTACCCGCCCACGGTGGTGGGGGATTCCTGCGCGGTGGCGGGCAGCGCCGCGGCGATCAGGAGGAGAAGAAAAGAAACAGTGGTGATGTGCTTCATGATAACTCCAGGAAAAACAGAGTTAATTAGACTTGGTACAAATAAACATAAGGGGCGTGAGCAGAATAAACAAACCTTATTGCCTGATATATTGCACATGTTCCGGTCACCGATCTTTTGCATTGTCTG
>CAJXSA010000448.1 GCA_913060595.1 uncultured Ignavibacteria bacterium | reverse complement strand
CAGGTAGAACGAGGCAAGAATCGCCGCACTGTCCGTCAGTACGGCGAGGAATGGTACGAGCAGGTCGTTTCTGCGCGGTTTCGCCATGGGGCGCCGCCGCTAGAATTCGATCCGGAGATTCACGGTCGGCAGAATCGGCAGCATGTCGATGCGCTCTCCCGTCGTCCGGTCATAGTAGAACATGTTGTTGCGATCATACACGTTGAGCACGCTCGCTTCCGCGACGAGACGCGCGTACTCGAAATCGAACGCCTTGGACACACTGACGTCCATGCGGTGGTACGAGGGCAGACGGCCGGTGTTTTTCGGACCGAGCATCGTGTACGGTTCCCCGCTCTCGCCGATGTAGCCACCGCCGTCGAACAAGCCGTTGAAACGCAGACGGTCGTAGAAACCGATGATCTGCGAGAACGGCAGGCCGGAACCATATTCCCAGCGCACGTTGATGTCCCAGCCCGCGGCCGGCTTCCAGCCCGCGATGATATTGATGCTGTGCCGCCGGTCGTATCGAGGATTGTAGGTAAAATCGCCGATGCTGCGTTCGGTATAGCTCAGCGAATAGGACAGCAGTCCGTAGTAGCGCGGATGCCTCTCCTCGATGAACGCCTCGAAGCCGTAGGACTCACCGTCGGCGCGCGTGAAATCAGGATCATCGGCGTCGACCTTGTCGCGGTTGTAATCGATCAGGTTGCTCAGATCCTTGTAATACGCCTGCAGGTTGAAGTTGAGACCCGGCACGGCGGGAATGTCGCCGTCCACTCCGATGATGTAGTGATCCGCCTGCTGCGAAGGCTCGTCCTCCGGCACGGGAATCCAGGTCTCGAACAGCGAAACGACATCGTCCTCGTTCGTGATGGTGATCACACGCTGATGCACGCGCGCATAACTGAGCTTAAAGGCGAACTTCGGTGAAATGTCCCATGCGAAGCCGATGCGGGGCTCGAACGCGTCCGCACTGTTGGGAGACAGCACGGAAAAGATATCCGAACGAACGCCGAGCTCGAGCGAGAAGGGACGGAACTGCTTGATCTTGTATTTGAACCAGATCCCCGTCTCACTGTTCTTCCGCACCTCGTCGCGACGGAAATTCGCGGAGTTCACGAAGCTGTAATGGTACTCGGGCAGGCGGAACATGAAACCGGCACCGTACTGGTCGCCGTTGTCCCGGAAATAGGTCACCGATCCGTTGAAATACACGTCGTTGACCTCGGAGAGACGCGGTGTGATCTGCGTGTTGGACCGCGGCCGAAGCTCGCCGATGAAATTTGAAAAGCTGAACGTGGTCTCGAGCAGGTACTTGTTCTCCAGCACCTGGAACCAGCTCATGCCGTACGCGGCATTGTTCCACAGGTACTCAGGATCGAAATCGGAACCGGGACGGATGACGTCGCCGCTGAGCAGCGTATGCACGGACAGCCGTCCGCTCTCTCCCGTCGCCACGTTGACGCGACCGATGACGTCGTAGAAATCGAATGGCGTTTCCTGCTCGACGAAGCTTTGCAGCACCTCGTCGAAGAAGCTCTTGCGCACGGAAACCATCCACGAGCCGTCCCACGGTGTGGGACCTTCGAGCAGCGCCTTGCCGCTGACCTGGCTCATATTGAGCTTGCCGGAAAAGCGGTTCTTGTTCCCTTCGCGCGTGCGGATGTTGATCACGGAGGACAGACGGTTGCCCCACTGTGCCGGGAAACCGCCCTTGAGAATTTCCGCTTCCTTGATGGCGTCGGCATCGAAAATCGAGAAAATGCCCAGCGCGTGGAAGGGATTGTAAATCGTCATGCCGTCGAGAATGATCAGGTTCTGGTCGCCGCCGCCGCCACGCACGTAAAATTTGCTGCTTACGTCACTGGTGGAAACGACGCCCGGCAGCACCGCGATCGTGCGGAAGAGATCGGCCTCCACGGCCTTCGGCACCACGGAAATCTCCGCTGCGGAAATCGGCTGCGTGCTGATTTCGGTGTCGTAGCGTATGCGCCGCTCCGCGGTCGTTTCCACAACGTCCATTTCCAGTACGGAAGGCGTGAGCTCCAGGTCCAGCGTGACGATTTTTCCGGGAAGAATCTCGAATTCCCGGGTCACCATGCCGTAGCCGATCAGTGTGATGCGGAACTGATGCTTGCCCGCTGGAATGTTGCCGATGAAAAAGAACCCGTTTGCGTCCGTCGCCGCCCCGAGTCCCTGCGAAGGGATGTAGATGTTGACCAGCGAGAGCCGTTCGCCGGTGAGGGAATCGGACACGATACCCTTGACGCCACCCGTCGACTGGGCCTGACCGGTTTGCGAGAGAAGAAGGAAGAAAAACAGGATCAGCGCAGTCGTCGCAGTTCGCTTCATACACTTCATGGTTTTATCGGGTAAAATGACTGCGGCGTAAAGAAAAGAAGGACGTTTTGTCGTACTTTGCCGGGGCATGTGACGAAGCAGAAAGAGCGAATGCGATACCGGTTTTCAAATGCGCACGCAGCGTTTCTCCTTTCAGGCCGCACCTCCGAAATTCGTGCGGAATATCGGAGACAAGCAGAAAAATACGGGGATTCACTCAGAATCCAAACCGGGCTGAGGTCAGTATTTCCTGACCTCGCGACGGATCTCATCGCGGCGTGCATGGAAGCCTTCACGCTTGAGGAACAGGCGGCGCTGAAATGCGGTTTCCCCGATGAAAACCTGGTGACGCGGGAGGCGCTCGAAATGGCGTCCGGAAGCGCCGCCGCCGCCCTGCATGCATCCCTGCTCCCCGATCACGGCGTGATCTGCGACGTCGCCGCAGGGGTCGGCGG
>CAJXSA010000447.1 GCA_913060595.1 uncultured Ignavibacteria bacterium | reverse complement strand
CCGAGAATTTCGTCATGGGTTTTGGGCATTGCTGTCTCCGGAAATAGGTAAACGGTGGAGACACGGAGCGCGGGGAACGGCGCGCTCCGTGCGGGTTATTCAATATCGTCGAGTTCGTCCTGCATCTCCGCGGCGGCGTGGTTTTCGCCTGCCTCACGCGCGACGGATATGCCCTCCCTCAGCACGCGGGCCGCCTGATCGACATCACCCTGCCGCGCCAGCTGCTGTCCGAGCATCTGGTAAGCGGGCACGTACGCCGGGTCGCGCTCGATGGTCTCGCGAAGCAGCGCGAGACCGCGGTCGGCCTCCTCCCTGCCGATATGCTCGAGTGCCAGGGCGTAGCGTGTGAAACTGTCGCCGGGATCGGCCTCGAGGAGGCGTTGAAGTTTTTCAAGCCGCTGTGCAGGATTCACTGGGAGAACGCCTCGTCGATCTGTTTCGCGAGAGAGAAGTCTTTTTCGGTAATGCCGTTCTCGCTGTGTGTCGACAAAGCGATGACGACGGTGCTGTATCGAATATCGATATCCGGGTGATGGTCGGCCTTGTCGGCGAGAATCGCGATCTGTGCCACGAAACCGATGGCACGATGAAAGGACGCGGCTTCGAAGGTCCGGGTGATCTGATCGTTCTTCAGTATCCAGTCCTTCATGTCCTGAAGCCGTGTCTGTATATCCTGTGCGGAAAGCGCTGGCATGAGCTGTCTCCGATTGAATGAAACATACGGTGCAACCAATGCAACACGCAGGCGGGCGCGATGGTTGCAGCGTCGCGCGATCAGTCGCCTTCCTCCTCGACGTCCGGAATGTCGTCGAAGGTGAGGATGCCGTCCCAGCGCACGCGCAGCAGAAGCGCCAGTTCGCGGAAACGCGCGAGGAGCTCCGGGGATGCGTCCGTGCGCAGCTGCTGCTGTACGCGTCCATGGGTGACTTCCACCATGCGACGGACGACTTTCTTGTAGGCGTCGAGCAGCACCCGCCGCTCATCCGTGGGCGTGACGGTCTGCTTGCGGCTCCACTCACTGACGGGCTTGATCGGATCCATCAGCATGTCTGCGAGCAGATTGTGCATGGACACATCCTCCTCGACGTAGCGCCAGAGCGCATCCGTCTGAATATGCCCCTCGTGCTCATGCTGCTCGAAGAGCACGTGCAGGAAGCGGCGAATGCGAGGATCGTGAAAATGCCCGATGCGGACGTGCTGCAGGACCTCGCTTTGGATTTCCGCGGGAGCCTGGAGCAGCAACTCGCAGAACACCTTTTCCTCCCGGGGAATATCGCCCTGCGTCTTCTCCGGCTCCCGCCCTTCCTGCGCAACTTCGACGGGTACCGGCCGGCGGGGCCTGTCTCCGCGGGATTTCAGTTCCTTCGCCAGTTCGCGATACAGGACGGACTCGTAGATGCCGTATTTCTCGGCAATATGATGTATGTAGAACTCACGGCGAAGGGGATCGTCCATGCGCGCGACAAGGTCGACGATGCGGCGCGTCACCTGCGTCTTGCCTTCCGGTGTTTCGAGTTTTCCTTCCCGGCGGAACTGTTCGGTGATGAAATCCACAAAGGAGACCGCTTCTCCGAGACGGGCGCGCACCGCATCCGCACCCCGCGCGCGCACATAGGAATCCGGATCCTCGCCGGCAGGAAGCTGCACGATGCGCGCGTCACAGTCCTCATCGAGTATGGTGTCGATGCCGCGCAGCATCGCGCTGAGGCCGGCGGAATCGGCGTCATAGAGAAAAAAGAAATTGCGCGTGTAGCGCGAGAGCATATGGACCTGGTCCGGCGTCAGCGCGGTGCCGCTGGTGGAGACGACGTTCTCGACACCTGCCTGGTACAGTGAGATGACATCCGCATAGCCCTCGACGAGCACGACGGCATCGAGGTCACGAATGGCGCGATGCGACTGCGAGAGCCCGTACAGCACACGACTTTTATTGTACACCGCGGATTCGGGTGAGTTCAGGTATTTCGGATGATCGTCGGGCGTGAGCGCCCGCGCGCCGAAACCAAGGACCTTCCGTGACACGCTGATGATCGGGAACACCACCCTGTTGCGGAAGCGGTCGTATGTCTTGCCTCCTTCCTTGCGAATGATGAGACCCGTCGCTTCGAGCACGTCCTCCTCCATTCCGCTGTTCCGTGCAAAATCGAGGAAATGTCGCCAGCCGTCGGGTGCGAATCCCAGTCCGAAGCCCCGCTGTGTTTCCGGTGTCCACGCGCGACCTTCATAGTACGTGCGCCCGATCTCCCCCTTGCCGCCCTGCAGCGTGTCGAAAAAGAAATGCGCCGCGAGGCGATTCGCTTCGTACATGGCCTCGATGCGGTCGCGCGTTTCCTGCGAGGGTCCGCCCTCGCGGGAAAGAGCAATGTTGTAGCGCTCGGCGAGCGTCTCGACGGCGTCGACGAAGGAGAGCTGCTCCATTTCCATCAGGAAGGTGAAGACGTTGCCACCCTTTCCGCAGCCGAAGCATTTGAAAATCGCGCGTTCGGGATTCACGTTGAATGACGGCGTCTTTTCCCTGTGGAAGGGGCAGAGGCCCGTGTAATTGCGTCCAGCCTTCTTCAGACGCACGAAGCCGCTGACAACATCGACGATATCAGCGGCCGCGCGAATTTCTTCAATCTTTTCCTCGGGAATTCTCATTTCATCAGCAGCATCTTCCGCGTCTGTGTGCTGCCGTCGACCGTGAGCCGCGCGGTGTACAGTCCGCCCGGCAGTCCCTCGGCGTCGAAACGCAGCTGATGCCTGCCCGCGTCACGCCATCCCTCCGCGAGAACCGCCACGCGACGTCCG
>CAJXSA010000446.1 GCA_913060595.1 uncultured Ignavibacteria bacterium | reverse complement strand
CGCCTGCGCACTTTCCATGCAGAAGGCCATGGCTGAGCTCAACACCCTGCATGCGGCTGAAGGAATGCCCGCGCTCGAAATGGGCATCGGAATCAGCTCCGGTGAGGTTGTCGTCGGAAACATCGGGTCTGAACGCCGCACGAAATACGGTGTCATCGGAAATGCAGCCAACCTCGCCGCACGCATCGAAGCCTTCTCGACCGGTCAGCAGGTTCTGATTTCCTCGGAAACACTCGATCGCTGCCATGCTGCCGTTGAGAGCGTGCGTGAGTTCGAAGTTTCCGTCAAGGGAGTTGATCACCCGCTCCGCATCATCGAAGTCAGTGCCATTCATTCGCCATTCGATGTTCGATTCACACCGACCTGGGCGGAATTGCGTGATGTGCAAAAGGAGGCGGTGCTGGAAGTTTCCGTTCTCGACGGCAAGTCTGTCTCTGAGAAGGTACTGCGAAAACCGCTTTGTGCCGTTTCCCGACAGCAGGCACTGCTCGAGGATGCAGGGGAGCTTCAGCTCCGTGCCGACGTGCGCCTCCTTGCCCTTCACGTCGACGAGGGGCGCGTCCCAATGGAGATGTACGGCAAGGTGACGGCCGTCGGAGATGGTACGGTCACCCTGCGCTTCACCTCGATTCTGCTCGGTGAGACGGAGGCATACCTTTCAGGCCTGCTCGACCTTCCGCAGGAGGCGGCTGAGTGACATGCGCAGACTCGCACTCGTCATAGCACTCGCGTCGGGCCTGTTCCTGCCAGTCACCGGCAGCGCGCAGGACGGGGAGACGTCACTCTTCGGATCGCTGCAGACGGTGTTTTTCAATCAGAAATCACGCCTGACCTACGGAAAACTGCAGCCCTGGGGGGGTACTGAATACCGCGAAGAGCGAAGCACCTTCGCCGTGCAGCAATTCGACATATTCCTCCAGAAGCCCATCGGGGAATCCTTCAACGCATTCGTCGACCTCGAGTATCAGCTCAACTACGCGTCGGATCGACGATGGGGATCGCTCAGCCTGCAGGAAGCATGGCTGAACTACACGCCCATGGACGAACTGAGTCTGAAGGTGGGCATGCTGTACCCGGCGTTCAACAACCTGAATGAAATCAAGAATCGACTCGCCCTGCTCCCCTACATCTTCCGTCCCGGTCCCTATGAACGTCTGCTGCGTGATGTCTTTCTATCGGAGGATTACCTCCCGGAGCAGGCATTCATCCAGTTGTACGGAGCCATTCCGCATGGCGATGTATTCTGGGATTATGCGTTTTACGTAGGAAACGCATCAGCCTCGTACATCTCGCGAAGAGGGGAAGACGGACTTCCCGAAAATGACCTGAACAGGAATTTTGAATTTCTCACCGGTGTGGATCCGACGGAATTCAACATGAAGCTCTTCGGCGGACGCCTCGGTATTCGCGCACGTGAGGAGAGCTTCAAGGCGGGTGTCTCCCTCACACACGATTATGACAATCTTCGCGATACGACACGCTTCCCGCCCATCTATGATGGAATTCGCACTCCGCTGATCGGAGATGCCGCGCGCGTAAGAATTGGCGCCGACTGCAGCGGGAGCATCGGTGATGTCCGTTTTGAATCTGAAGTGATCCGGGTGCTGTATGACCTTGGCCCCGCGGAAGATCGCGACATCGAACTTGACCAGCTGTTCTATTACACCATGCTCGGTTACAGTTTCACGGATCGTCTTTTCCTCTACGGCTCCTTTCAGGCAGGCAGGGATATCTTTGATGTGACATCGCGGCATCGAACCATCACCGCCGGCGCGGCCTATCGGCTCAGTGATGACATCACGGCGAAAGCGCAGTACATCGTCTATCAGAACGAACTCGAACACGGGTCGCATGTCGACGAACTCATGATCCGGTTTGTGTTTCTGGGTTTCAGCATAGTATTATGACGCACTCATGAATCAATTATTCCGCATATCCGCGCTCCTGGCGTTTCTCGCCGTGGGTGTGTTTCAGGCTCAGGCGCAAACTGTTGTCATCGTCAACGCGTCCGTTCCCTCTTCGACGTTCAGCGTCGAGGAAGTGATGGACGTCTATACGCTGAACAAAACACACTGGGACAACGGTGCGCGCGTGACCGTGTTCGATCTGAAAGAAGGACAGGCAAAGCGGGCATTCTACGAGTATATCGGGATGACGGAAGACGATCTTCAGCGCATCTGGCTGCGCAAGCAGTTCACAGGACGCGCCCGTCCCCCCCACTCTCTCAGCAATGAAACCGAACTTGTCGAACGTGTTGGCAAGACGCCCGGAGGCATAGGCTATGCCTCGGAAAGCGCCGTGCGCGGGAAAAAGAATGTCCGTATCATTGCCCGCCTCAAGGGGGCACCATGACACATGCGTTTGGTCGCACGCGCGTCCTTTGCGTCATCGGAGCCGCGACACTGCTAATCACATGTGCGAACACGCAGCGATTGTCCGCACAGAGTGACGAAGGCCTGCAAATCTTCGGTTCGATGCAGACCGTTTTCTTTCACCAGGAATCTGAACTGACCATAGAGGGAGAAGGGCTCAGCCCCTGGTCGGGGACGGAAACACGGAACTCCTTCGCCATGCAGCAGCTCGATCTCTTCCTCCGAAAGGAAATGGGCGACGATTTCACTGCCTTCGTCGATCTCGAGTTTCAACTGAATTATTCCTCCGAAGCACGCTGGGGCAGTCTCAGCCTGCAGGAAGCGTGGATGAATTATCATGTGAGTGACGCGTTCAATGTCAAGACAGGCCTCCTCTTCCCGGCGTTCAACAGGCTCAACGAGATAAAAAACCGGCTTGCGCT
>CAJXSA010000445.1 GCA_913060595.1 uncultured Ignavibacteria bacterium | reverse complement strand
ATCCGTCCGATCGAACTGATCCGTGTTCCTCGGCGAGGGTTTTCACGATGGCGAGTGCCTCCGGGAAGATTGTGTTCATCGATTCCACGAACTCTTCCTCAGCATCGAGTGTCGCCTGGAGGCGCACGCCGCCGTCGATGGGGACGAGGCGGTAGCTCTCCCGTGATCCGCTCCATTTCTCCGCTTCCTTCGTGATGGGAAGCTCGGTGCCCTCGGGCTCGAGAACCCCGATGTGGCGGATGACCGCCTCCTCATTCGGAATGAGCCGTTCCAGTTCGCTGTACATGCCGGCACCGGATTCGGAAATGAAATGCAGGCGGTTTCCCTCCGCGTCGAAACTCCCCACATAATGCGAACCTGGATCAAAGACTTTCGTCCATGCCCGATAGTTTTCCGGATCAAACAATGCGTGCCATACGGTCTCCGCCGACGCCGCAATATCTATATCGTAATGCAATTTCAGCATGACATTTCCTTTCCGCTGTTTCTTGAGCAGAAGACATCCCAACATAGAAAGGGCTGTCGCCGGATGCAACAGATCCCCCCGCCTTCGTCCCGCTGCGCGGGACTACGACGGGCACGCCCGCCGCGCAGCGGCCCAAAAAAGCATCCGCGTTGATCCGTATGATCCGCCCAATCCGCGTTCCCACATTGCATTTTCGCAGAGGACTTCGTATTCTGAAACAGGCCGATCTCTGAATCACGACACGTTCAGAACTCAGCCGCACAGCCGGGGAGAGCGTATCACGCTCACATCACACTGCTGCGGACCGCAAGGAAGCATCTTCGGAGGAGAGGATGCAACGAATCAACGCGCATAGCGAGGCTGCATGTAACCAACATGCCGGTAGGGTGTTGTATTCTGCTGATGCCTGTCCTGCGACAAGGCAAGAATCCTACACTCGAGATAGATGCAAGAATGTATTTACAGGATGGAGGATGACATGAAACGGATCGCTGTTACGATCTGCCTGTTTCTTTTTGCGCTGCAGGGGACCGAAGCGCAGCCGAATCTCAATTTCAAACGCATCACCGTCAACTGGCCGACCGTCGCACTGTATTTCTCGGTGGGCTGCAACGGCGCACCCGCCTACAACATGACCAAGTCGGACTTCACCATCGTGGAAAACGGGGTGCCGGTGCCGGACTTCACACTGTGGTGCCCGGACCCTTCCATCAAGTGCGCCATTTCCATGGCACTGGTATTCGACGCGTCCGGCTCGATGCAGGGACAGGGCAACACCAGCGCCAAGGCGGCGGGACGCGCGTTCATCGATGAAATGGACGGCGTGATCGATGAGGCGACCATCATCTGGTTCAACACGCAGGTGAACATCGCCCAGCAGATGACCACGCTCAAGCCGCTGCTGTACGCGGCCGTGGACGGCCTGCCCGCGAGCGGTGGCACGGCGCTGTGGGATGGCGCCTATGCCGGCATCGTCGAGCTGATCAACAACGGCGTCAACCAGTGCCGCGGTGTCATCGTCATGGCCGACGGTGCGGACAACGGATCCTCGCGCACACCGGCCGAAGTCATTTCCCTCGCCAATCGCAACCGCATTCGCGTGTTTAATGTCGGACTCGGTCCGAGCGTCAATGCGAATTTAATGGAGCAAGTCGCGCTGCTCACGGGAGGACGATACTACCAGACGCCCAACGCCACGCAGATGGCCGCGATATACGCGGAAATCACCACCATCATTTTCCAGGGCTTCCAGGAATGCGTGATCACCTATGAGCGCGACTGCGCCGACGGGGGAATGCGCACCGTGGAATTGTCGCTGGTCAACTTCTGCGGCGGGACGGACACAAAAACGAAGACCTACCGCGCGCCGCTGGATTCGACGGACTTCTCCGATCTCTTCATGCGCATCGGCGACGTGGCCGGATCGCAGAACAGCGAGGTCACCGTGCCCATCGACCTGCTCACACCGGTCAACCAGAAGCAGTTCTATCCCCTCGCTTTCACGCTGCTGTACGATACCACCTACCTGAAATTCAAGAGCATCGACACTCCCCTCGGGTCGCTGCTGCTGGGCATGCCACTCTCCATCACACCTGATTCGACGGGCGTGCGCATACAGACGATGGACCGCAGGGTCATCGACGGTGCGGGACGGCTGTTCGACGTGACCTTCACCACGAAGGGGGCGCCGGACCAGACGGAAACATACATCGAGGCGTGGATGGCGGACTTCGAACAGGGCTGCTTCCTCCCGCGCTTCGTGTTCGGGACGGTGACGCTCTACGACGGACCGGTGATCACAGCGAACGGACCGCTGTCCTTCTGCGACGGGGATTCGGTGCGGCTGACGGCGTCGTCGGGCTTCACCGACTACCGCTGGTCCACCGGCGACAGCACACAGTCCATCGTCGTGCATAAAGCCGGCGTGTACTGGGTCACTGCCCGCAATCCCGCCGGCACGCCCATCACGTCTGTACAGGTGCTGGTCTCTGTCATCCAGGCTCCCGCAGCGCAGCTGACCGTCAGCGACACGCTGCGCCTGTGCGCGGGTGCCACCTTCGAACTGGGTCTGACCGATACCACCGGACTCGTTTCCTATCACTGGAACAACGGCAGCCGGCAGGCGACGACGCAGGTGCTCGGGGAAGGGAAGTACTGGGTGGAAGTCGTCAACGCCACGGGCTGCGCAGGTGTTTCCGACACGCTCACGGTTGTCACCGCCCCGCTCGATGCCGCACTGAACCTGTCTGGTGTGATCGAACGCTGTGCGGGAGATTCCCTTGTGCTGGACGCCGGACAGTATGACAACTACCTCTGGTCCAACGGTGCGATCACGCGGACCATCACTGTCCGGCAGTCCGGCACGTATT
>CAJXSA010000444.1 GCA_913060595.1 uncultured Ignavibacteria bacterium | reverse complement strand
CCGCCCTGCGGCCGTCCGGACGCATCGAATCGCTGCATGTAACAGTCCAGCGCGCCGTTGCGGTAATCCTGCCAGGCGACGAGCACGCTCCCGTCGCTCATGCGCCCCGCCGCGGGCATCATGGCGTTGTGCGGTCCTTCGTTGATCGCGAACACCGCCCCCGCGGGATTCCCCGCGTGATCGAGCATGCGGCCGCGGATCGCGTTCCCCGGCCCGCATCCCTGCTGCCATGCGACAAGCGCCGATCCATTCTGAAGAAACACCGCTGCAGGCCGCACGTCTTCACAGCTGTCGATGCCGGCGATGGTCACGAGGGTGAACGATTCGCGCTGATAGGGTTCGAGCATCGCGGACAGAATTCGTGTCCCCGTCGAGCTTCGCTCCGACCAGGTGCAGAGAATCCGCGCTCTCCCGTCATCGGCCAGTACCGCGTGCCATGCGTTCCGCAGGCTGTCGATATTCAGGTGACCATAGGCAATATCCTCCCCTGTATCCTGGGCGTGCAGCACGCTGGTGGAAAAGAGGAGAAGGATGGCGAGTATGCGGAGCTGGAAAAAGCACATGGAAGAAATATAGCAGGCATTTTGCATTTCCGCTTCCCCCGCGTAATTTTTTGGTTTGCATCGTTGTACAGCAGAAAGAGTGCACGGCCCATGCCAGCAGAGAAACGACGTACCAGCTCCCGGCGATCACGCAGCGCGACGGCTTCCGCCGGCGACGGTGCCTCGTCGCTTATCATCCGCGGCGCGCGGGTGCACAACCTGAAGGATATTTCCATTGAGCTGCCGCACAACAGTCTCATCGTCATCACCGGTGTCAGCGGTTCGGGGAAGTCCAGCCTGGCCTTCGACACCATTTATGCCGAAGGGCAGCGGCGGTACGTGGAGAGCCTTTCCGCCTACGCACGCCAGTTCCTCGAGCGCATGGACAAACCGGACGTCGATTTCATGCAGGGCATCGCCCCCGCAATCGCAATCGAGCAGAAAACCACGAGCAGGAATCCCCGCTCCACAGTCGGAACCACGACCGAGATTTACGACTACCTCCGCCTGCTGTATGCGCGCATAGGCAAAACCTGGTGCGTAAACGACGGCGAACTCATACAGCGAGATTCGGTGCGCACGGTCATGGAGCGGCTCGAAACACTGCCGCAGGGCAGCAAGCTGTACGTGATGTTTCCCATGCATGCGCATGAGGGACACAGCATGCAGGAAGAACTCGAGAATCTGCGCAAGCAGGGTTTCATCCGTGTCGTCATCGGCGACGATATCGTCGATCTCGAAAGCACGGACACCGTGGATGTGGAGAAAGAGGAGGTACTGGTGCTCGTCGACCGCCTCGTCTGGAAGGGCGGCAAGGACAGCGGCCGTTTCTCCGACTCGCTGCAGACGGCCTTCGTCGAAGGCGACGGCTATGTCCGCGTGCGTCTGCTCGACAGCGGAGAGGAGTGGTCGTTCAGCGCGCGCTTCGCCTGCGGGAAATGCGGCACCGTGTACAGCGAACCGGAACCTCAGCTGTTTTCATTCAACAGTCCCGCCGGAGCCTGTCCCACCTGCCAGGGTTTCGGCCGCACGACCGGCATCGATCCCAACCTCGTCATCCCGAATGAAAATAAATCCCTCGGTGAGGGTGCGGTGCAGCCGTGGAGCACGCCCAAGCACAGCAAGCATCAGCGTGACCTCGAAAAGGCGGCGAAGGAATACGGGATTCGCCTCGACGTGCCCTACCGCGAACTCAACGACGAGGAGCACAGCTTCGTATGGGACGGCGTAAAAGGATTCAAGGGGATACGCGGCTTCTTCAAGATGGTGGAATCGAAGAATTACAAGATGCACTACCGCATCCTCATGGCGCGATATCGGGGGTACACGACATGTGAGACCTGCGGCGGTGCGCGCCTGCAGCCGCATGCCCTCGCCGTGCGCGTGGCCGATCGCAGTCTCGGAGAACTGGTTTCCACCCCCATCGATCGCCTGCATGCGTTTTTTGAAGAGGCCGCGTTCACCGCGTTCGAACATGATGTCGCGGATCGCATCCTGACGGAGATTCGAAAGCGGCTGCGCATCCTCACTGAAATAGGGCTCGGATACCTGACGCTCGACCGCCTCTCACATACGCTGTCCGGAGGTGAGTCACAGCGCATCAACATCGCCACATCACTAGGGTCGGCCCTCGTCGGAGCGCTGTACGTTCTCGACGAACCCACCATCGGGCTGCATCCGCGCGACAACGACCGCCTGATCGCCATCCTGCAGTCCCTGCGCGACAGCGGGAACACCGTGCTGGTGGTCGAGCATGACGCGGACATGATGCGGGTGGCGGACCTGATCGTCGACATCGGTCCGCTCGCGGGCGAGCACGGCGGTGAAATCGTCGCCGCCGCGACACTCGCGCAGCTCAAGCGCAGCAAGCAGTCGCTCACAGGACAGTATCTCAGCGGCAAGCGAAGCATCCCGGTTCCGAAGAAACGCCGGAAATCCCGCAGTTACCTGACGATCGAGGAAGCGCGGCAGAACAACCTCAAACACATCGATGTGCGAATCCCGCTCGGCATTTTCACCTGTGTCACAGGCGTCAGCGGATCAGGAAAAAGCACGCTCGTGCACGACATCCTGTACGGCGGACTGAAAAAGGAAATTGACGGTGCCTATGAAGAGGAAATCGGAAGCTATTCCGGTTTCAAGGGCAGCAAGCGCATCAAGCATGTTGAAATGGTCGATCAGTCTCCCATCGGCAGGACGCCGCGTTCGAATCCCATCACCTATCTCAAGGCGTTCGACGGCATCCGGGACCTGTTCGCCTCCACTCCCGCGGCCAAACTCCGCGGATACGCGCCCGGAG
>CAJXSA010000443.1 GCA_913060595.1 uncultured Ignavibacteria bacterium | reverse complement strand
GGCTTCGTCGACGGGGCCGGCAGCAGCACGGCGGCGCATGAATACCATTTCATCGATAACGACCGCGCCGCGCTGCGCGACGGCAGCTCGCTGTTCTACCGCCTGCGACAGGTGGACACCGACGGTACGAAAGAGTACAGCGCGGCCGTGGAGGTGACGCTGCAGCACCGTCCGGCCGAATGGACGCTGGAACAGAACTACCCGAATCCCTTCGCCGCCTCCACCGACCTGCCGGTCTTCCTCCCGCGCGACGCCGCCCTGCGGCTGGATGTCTACGACATGTCCGGCGCCCGCGTGGCGCAGCTCTGCGATCGTGCGCTCGCGGCCGGCATGCATTATTTCACGCTCGAGGCGCAGGACCTGCCCGCGGGCAGCTATGTCGCTCGCGCCATGGCGGAAGGCGCAAGGCAGGAAATCCGCCTGCTCCGTCTTCCCTGATCGCTTTCAACGACACGAATACAGAAGGATACATACATGCGCATTCGATACTTCCTCCCCTTCGTCCTCGCCGCACTGCTGTGTGCGCTGCCGGCCTGCGACAAATCGGATTCGGGATCGAATCCGGACATCGTTTCCATCGTGGATTTCATGCCGCAGCAGAACGAGATCAGCGGCTGGAGCCGCGCGCCCGGTGGCGACGGCAGCTGGCTGGCCACCAACGCCTCGGAACTGCAGACGCAGATAAACGGCGGCTCAGAGCTGTATACCAACCACGGCTTCGTGGAAGCGGCCATGCAGAGTTACAGCGGCACCGTCAACACCCAGTCCGGCGTCGCCTGCGAAATCCAGGTCTACGACCAGGGCTCGGCGGCGGACGCCATCGCCGTGTTCGACGATCCCAACAACGTGTTCTCCAATCCTATCACCCCATCGAATCCTCCCGCGGAAAAGGCGCAGATCAGCAGGGAGCTGTTCTCCTATCGCATGAAATTCGTCAAGGGGCAGTATTACGTGCTGCTGAGCATCCTGACCGCCGAGGATAAGGGTCAGGAAGTCATCGAAGTCTTCGCCACCAACGTCGCAGGGAAAATGCCATGAAACGCCGAGATTTTTTCCGCACCACGCTGTTCGGTGCCGCCGCCTTTCAGGCCGCGCGCCTCGCGCCATGGGTGACGCCCGCGCACGCCGCCCCGCTCTCTCCGGCTGTTGATCCGACGCTGGCGGTCGTGAAGGGACAGGACATCGCCGCCACCGTGCGTGCCGCGGTGGACGCCCTGGGAGGCATCGATGCCTTCGTCAAACCCGGGGACATCGTCTTCCTTAAGCCGAACATGTCCTTCCCCAATCCCCCGGAATGGGGCAGCACCACGCATCCCGACGTCATCCGCACCGTGGTGCGTCTCTGCGAGGAAGCCGGCGCGCGCCGCATCATCGCGGCGGACTTCCCCATGCGTCGCGCCGAACGCTGCCTGGAAAAAAGCGGCATGACCGCGCTCGCCGCGGAACTGCCGCAGCTGACTTTCGTGCAGCTGGGTGAGGACAAGGACTTCGTCACCATTCCCGCGCCCGACGCGACGCAGTTCCAGGAGATCGCCGTGGCGAAGCTGCTGCAGAAAGCGGACGTGTTCATCAACCTGCCGACCGCAAAGGCGCATTCGGGCACATCGGTGAGCATGGCCCTGAAAAACCTCATGGGACTGATTCAGGACCGCCGCGCCTTCCACGGGGACTATGACCTGCACGAGGCCGTGGCGGATCTCGGCGCGCTGATCAGACCGCAGCTCACGCTGCTCGACGCGCATTATGCGCTGCTGACCAACGGTCCGGGCGGACCCGGCAGCATCGGACAGCCGGGCGCCGTCATCGCCGGCACCGATCCGGTGGCCGTGGACGCCGCGGGCGTTCGCATCGCCGAGTGGAACAACCGCATGAACGATCCCGCGGACATCCGGCATCTCGCGCTCGCGGCCGAGCGCGGCGCCGGCAGTCTGACCACACCCGAAGAACAGATCTTCCGCAGCAACCTCGGATAAATCCATTCATGACAGATCGCGGCACGCGGACCGCTGTTTTCCTGCTGCTCTGCCTCGGCGCATGCGCACTGTCGATGCGCATGCCGCTGCAAGGGCAGGTGCGCGTGCACTACCCGGACCGCGCCTACAGCAGCATTTCCGCCGGCAGCGCGCAGTGGATCGGTTCGCCCCGGGGACTGTACCGCTACCGCTTCGACGACAACGTGTGGGCGGCCTACGGTCCGCAGAACGGCCTGCGTTCCGCCCGCATCACCGCGCTGGAACAGCGCAACGACGTTCTGTGGATCGGACAGCAGGGCGCGGTCTCCAGCTTCGACCTGCGTTCGAACACCATGCTGCATTTCGACAGCAGCAGCGGCCTCCCGCTGCGCGACATCCGCAGCATCGCCTTCGAAGGGGAATACACCTGGGCGGGAGGACGCGGCGGCGCGGCGCGCTATGACGAACTGATAGAGGAATGGCAGTACATCGGGGCAGAGCAGGGACTGCGCGGCACGGTCGTGCATGCGATGCTGCAGGGGGACGGACGAATGTTCTTCGCCACCGATGCGGGCGTGGAGGAATACGATCCGCGATACGAGCGCTGGCGCTACTATCCGCTGCCGCCGGAGCTGCGCGTGATCGATGCCTTCGCGACGGACCGCTGGCTGTGGCTGCTGCATGACGGCGGACTGCAGCGCTTCGATCCCTCCGCCCGCAATTTCGCACCGCTTGCGTTTCAGGATTTCCGCGGCGGCGACGTGGGTGTCGTCCTCATTGACGGCGATAATTTCTGGCTGCGCACGCCGAACGATCTCTGGCGTTACGACGACGCCGCGGACGCCCTGCGTCCCTTCCTCGAATGGGAGCGTCTGCCCGACCGGGATCTGCGCG
>CAJXSA010000442.1 GCA_913060595.1 uncultured Ignavibacteria bacterium | reverse complement strand
CGCTTCCGCGGCGTGATGGAAAATTGCACCTACTGCACGCAGCGCATCACCCGCGCCAAGATCGACGCCAAGCGTGAGGGACGCACGCTCGCCGACGGCGACGTCACCGCGGCCTGCCAGGACGCCTGTCCCACCGCCGCCATCGTCTTCGGCGACATCAACGACCCGGAAAGCCGCGTGGCACAGGCGAAGGCCGATGCGCGCACCTACGGACTGCTGGCGGAATTCAACCTGCGTCCCCGCACCACTTTTTTGGCGCGGCTCAGCAACCCGAATCCCGCGCTGGAGAAAAGCGACGACGCGTAAGGACGGCACACCCCTGTCCGGCGCAGTGACCACAGGCAAAACAAGGAAGTTTCATTGATAACAGCATTATCGTGAGCGTGAACACAACAAAACCAACTACGGCATCCGCCGTGCTGGAGGAAGCGCCGCTCGTGCAGGGCGGACTGACTTTCAACGGCATCACGGAAAAGATCAGCGGGATCGTCGAGACGCGCACCCCCTCCCTGTGGTGGCTGCTGTTCGGCATGGCGCTCTCCCTCACGCTGGTCCTGGCCGGCTCGATCGGCTGGCTGTTTTACGACGGCACCGGCGTCTGGGGACTCAACAATCCCGTCGGCTGGGGCTGGGCCATCGTCAACTTCGTCTTCTGGGTCGGCATCGGCCACGCGGGGACGCTGATTTCCGCCATCCTCTTCCTGCTGCGGCAGCGCTGGCGCACGGCCATCAACCGCTTCGCCGAAGCGATGACCATCGTGGCCGTGATCTGCGCGGGCATTTTCCCCGCCATTCACGTCGGACGCATCTGGATCGTGTATTACATGTTCCCCGTCCCGAATCAGATGGACATGTGGCCGAACTTCCGCAGTCCCCTGCTGTGGGACGTGTTCGCCGTCGGCACCTACTTCACCGTGTCCTTCCTGTTCTGGTACGTCGGACTCGTGCCCGACCTGGCCACTTTCCGCGACCGCGCCAAAACGAAGATCAAGCGCATGGTGTTCGGCGTAATGTCCCTCGGCTGGTTCGGCGGCAACAAGCAGTGGAAGCACTACGAGCTGTCCTATCTCATGCTCGCCGGACTGGCCACGCCGCTGGTCCTTTCCGTGCACTCGGTCGTGAGTACGGACTTCGCCACGAGCATGATCCCTGGCTGGCACACCACGATTTTCCCGCCCTACTTCGTTGCGGGCGCCATTTTCTCGGGCTTCGGCATGGTGCTCACGCTCGCCATCATCGCCCGCAAGGTGTTCAGCCTGCAGAACCTGATCACGGTGGATCATCTCGAGAAGATGAATAAAATCATTCTCGTCACCGGCTCCATGGTCGGCTACGCCTACATCATGGAGTTCTTCATCGCCTGGTACTCGGGCAACATCTTCGAGGTGTTCGCCTTCATTAACCGCGGCTTCGGCAATTACGCCTGGGCGTACTGGATCATGTTCCTCTGCAACGTGATCACGCCACAGCTGTTCTGGTTCAAGAAATTCCGCCGCAGCATCCCGATCATGTTCGTGCTCTCGATCTTCGTCAACATCGGCATGTGGTTCGAGCGCTTCGTGATCACTGTCACCTCGCTCTCGCGCGATTTCCTGCCTTCGTCGTGGGATTACTACTCGCCGACCACCTGGGACGTGCTGACCTTCGTCGGGAGCTTCGGCCTCTTCTTCTCTCTCTTCCTGCTCTTCCTGCGCTTCCTCCCGCTGATCTCCATGACCGAGGTCAAGGGTGTGACGCCGGAAGCGGACCCGCATCATTATGCACACGGGAACGAACACGGAGGTGCAAAATGAAAACCCACGCGATCATAGCGGAATTCGCAAATCCCGGCGAACTGATGCACGCGGCGGAGAAAGTGCGTGACGCCGGCTATCGCGCGTTCGACTGCCACTCGCCTTTCCCCATTCACGGCATGGACGACGCGATGGGCCTCAAGCGCTCTCCCGTCGGATACATCGTGGGCGGCATGGCGCTGCTCGGCGCGACCATCGGTTTCACCCTGCAGACCTGGGTCACCACCGACGCCTACCCGCTGGTGATCAGCGGCAAGCCCATGTTCAGCTGGCAGACGTACATCATCATCACCTTCGCGCTGTTCGTGCTCTTCGGCGCGTTCGGCGCGGTGTTCGGCATGTTCCGTCTCATCCGCCTGCCGCGGCTGCATCACCCGCTGTTCTATTCCGAGCGGATCAAACGAGCGACCGACGACGGCTTCATCGTCAGCATTGAAGCCGGCGACCCGCAGTTCGACGAAGAGGCGACACGCGCCTTCCTGACGTCCATCGGCGGTACGAATATCGAACTGGTACGAGGCGAATGATGACTATCCTGCAAAACACCACTCGCGCTGTCCTTCCCGTCGCCGCCGCGCTGATGCTGCTCGCCGGCTGCCGCGGGTCCACGTCTTCGGAAGCCCCGGTGCACCTGAACCGCAACATGGACACCCAGGAGAAATACGTCGCCCAGCGCAGCAGCGCTTTCTTCTCTGACGGCGCCGCCATGCGCACGCCGCCCGAAGGCACCGTCGCACGCGGACAGCTTCGTGCCGACGACGCGCTGTACACGGGCAAGAATGCCGACGGCGCCTACGTGCCCCTGCCCTTCGCGATGAGCGAGGCGGACCTCACGCGCGGCGGCGAACGCTTCGGCATCTACTGCAGTCCCTGTCACGGACACACCGGCGACGGCAAGGGGAAAATCATGGATTACAAGTACCCCATCCCCCCAACCTCGCTGTACGAGCAGAAAGTCTATGACATGGCCGACGGCTACATCTATGAGGTGATCTCGAATGGCGTGCGCAACATGCCCTCGTACCGTCAGCAGATTCCCGTCCGCGACGCTTGGCGCATCGTCGCCC
>CAJXSA010000441.1 GCA_913060595.1 uncultured Ignavibacteria bacterium | reverse complement strand
TGCCTGCCGATATGGTCGAGTTTGTGCTTGCGAAGTCGGTCGCGGAAGGTGGAAAGACTCATGCGCAGGGCTTTGGCGGCATGTGTCCGATTCCCGTGCGCGTCCTGCAGCGCCCGCTTCAGCACGTTGTGCTCGAGACAATGCAGCAGTTCGTCGAGGGAATAGCTCCCCTCGGCGAAACAGCGCGCGCAGTTGCGCATCGCGTGATGCACGGGATTCTGATCGCGGATCTCGATCGGGAGATCGCCGACGCGCACCCGCGCACTGCAGGTGAGGGCGATGCGCTGCACGACGTTGCGCAGCTCACGCACATTGCCCGGCCAGCTGTACTGCACGAGGCGCCGCAGCGCATCCTCATCGATGTCCGGCATGTTTTCGGTGCTGTACCGCGCCAGGAAGTGCTCGATGAGCAGGGTGATATCTCCCTTCCGCTCACGCAGCGGCGGTATCGCGACAGGCAGAACATTGATGCGGTAATAGAGGTCCGAGCGGAAAAGTCCCCGCTCAACCAGTTCCTTCAGATCGACCTTGGTCGCGCAGATCAGTCGTATGTCGATCGGAATGGTCTGTGAGCCTCCCACGCGCATGATTTCCCGTGATTCCAGCGCGCGCAGCAGCTTCACCTGGAGATGCTTCGGAAAATCATCGATGTCGTCGAGCAGAATTGTTCCCCTGTTCGCGAGTTCGAACAGTCCGCGGCGCACGGACACGGCACTGGTGAAGGCACCTTTCTCGTGCCCGAACAATTCGCTCTCGAGCAGTTCGGGCGGCAGGGCGGCCAGACCGACCTTGATGAAGGACTGCTGACAGCGGGAACTGCTGCGGTGAATGTACTCGGCGATGAGCTCTTTTCCGACACCGGTCTCCCCGGTGATGAGCACCGCGATGTCGGTGTGCGCCACCTGATCGAGGCGCTCGCAAACGGAACGCATCGCGGGACTGCGCGTCACGATGGAATGCGCGAGCATGTCCTGAGCCCAGGATTGCTCCGTCGCCTCCGAATACTCGGTGCTCGGCTGATGCATGGCAGCCATGATCTCGCAATAAAAGGTTTGTTTATCCTGACTGCGAGAAAGCTACGTGATTGTAAGTGCAGATGCAAGCGACAGAACGGCCGGATCCCCATGTCATCGTTTGCGGCACGAACATCTCCCGGTCAACCGTCAGCCAAACACGCGCTTGACCACGGATTTGACCGCGCCCTCGTATTTCTTGACGACCAGCACGGAACTGGGCGAATAGCGCGCGACTTTCGTTTTGCCGCAGCAGATGCAGGGGAAGAGGACGGTTTAATCAAACGTTATGAACCACACCGACCCCGAGACGTCGTCGGGCGCGGTGACGGTGATGTCGCGCTTGCGCCACTCCCATGCGTAATGCAGCCGCCGCGGCTGCGAGACACGGTAGGAGAAACTCTCGCCCATCACGGGATTGAAGCGCGTGTAAAACGGTCCGCGCTCGAACGGTTCCTCGCTGCCACGCAGCAGCATGAAATCGTCCTTCATCAGCCTGAATGACGACAGCGTGGTATCGTTCTCTCCCTCCACCCACGTCCTTGCCTCCAGCAGCCAGTGATCCCGCATATCCGCTTTCCCGATGAACTCGTACTGCCGCTCCCATTGAAACGTCGTCACGCGCTGACCCGAACTCCAGTAGTAATCCTCCTTCACCACCGACATCTGTGTCCCGGGATCGATCAGCAGGTACTGTTCGAGCATGCCGCGCACTTCGAAGGGACCGGCGGTGTCGGCGATCGCGACGCCCGGTGCAGACAGCCGCAGATGACAGGACGCCATGGGTGGCAGGTCAATGAAATCCGCCTCCATGTCGTCGCGCCAGAACTCCCAGGTGACGCCGCCGTCGCTGGAGTAATGCAGCTCAGGCTCGACCGGCCAGTACAGCGCATCCGGCCAGTCGAAGGTCGCGCGGAGGCTTGCCACCGCCCCGCGATGCAGGACGCCGTCCCACGGACCGCTGAGACGTACGTCATAGAGCAAAAACTCTCCGAACTCCCGCCAGTAGCCCGTCGTACGCTCGGTGACGCGCAGCACATAGCTGCCGGCAGGAAGCGAGGGAATGTACACCCGGTCGCTCCCGTCCCGCGCAAGGGAGGCTCCCAGATCCTCAGCGGGTATGCTCTTTTTCAACGGAATGAGAGTGAACTCGAGCACCATACCGTCGGTCACACTGTCGGTGGTCCACTGCAGCGTGGCATGCGAGCGGCAGGAAAGCAGGTCACCCGGACGCGGTGACAGCAGCTGCAGATGCGGACCGCCGCCGTAGGTCCCGCTGCTGTCGCGCAGGACAGTGATAATACCGCTGTATCGCGTATGCCCTGCACGCTTCAGGCGCAGGCGCAGCTGCCAGCGGCCCAGGTCATTGTTGTCAGGATGCATGTCTACATACCCCCGGGTGGCGGGGAACGCCTCTTCCTTCATCCACACCCCATCGGCGGTTTTCAGAAATGCGGCCAGCACGGTGTCCGCAGCGAGGTCGTCGGATACCGTCCAGCGCACGCGCAGCTGCTGTCCCGCGAATACGCTCGTGTCCGATACCGCGTTCTCAAGCCGGAACACGTCGCGCGGCGCATCGTCACCGGGAGCGTCCGGCGCCGCCGGGTCGTCCGCACAGGCGGTGAGCAGAATGGGAAAAAACATGAACGGGATGATGCGCGAGATCTTCATGATGCCCCCACTGGTTACCGTATGATGGACACGGCTATCCGCGTTCGGTTACACGCTGTGCGTCGACGGCAATCGCTACGATATCCCTGAGCGGCCCACCCCGGCCACCTGTCAGCCAAACACGCGCTTGACCACGGATTTGACCGCGCCCTCGTATTTCTTGACGACCAGCACGGAACTGGGCGAA
>CAJXSA010000440.1 GCA_913060595.1 uncultured Ignavibacteria bacterium | reverse complement strand
GGTTTCGTCGATTTCCGACAGCAGCACCCAGCGCAGGTCGGCGATGTTCAGGGGGGCGAAGGAGCTGAGGACGCGCATGCCGCGATAATCGCGGACGATACGCGTGTCGGTGTTCCCGCGCAGGGCGGACACGGTTGCCTCGGTGCGAACATCCTGCAGCAGTACCGAGGTGTGATGCCGGCTGATGGCACGGAGAGTGCTGTCGGGCGTGCCGATTTTCCGCAGCATGCGGACATACTCTTTCGGCTGCTCGATGAAGAAGCGTGAGTCGTTTCGCATGCGGAAATCGGTGCCCACGATATACGTTTCACCGCTTTCCCCGAGTCCGTCCTGCTCCCAGTTCCCGTGCTCGGTCATCACGGTGTTGATGTCGTCTATGGACAACTGGAAAATGAGCACGGCGGCGGTGCGGCCGCCTTCCATCACAGGAGAGGCCACGAAGGCTGCCGGAGCATCCGCTGACGGGGCATAGGGTTCGAAATCGACGAAGCGTGCGTAGGAATGGTCTCGTGCGGCCGCGGCGTCCCGGAACACCGCCGCGATGTTCGTGCGGTGGTAGGGTCCCCGACGCAGGTTGGTTGCAAAATCCGACTCCCGTTTGACCGTGTAGACGATATCCCCGCTGCCCGCATCGACAATGAAGATGTCGTAGTACCCGCGCTGTCGCATGGAGGGAAGAAAAATGCTGTCAG
Source organism: uncultured Ignavibacteria bacterium (assembly GCA_913060595.1). Lineage (GTDB taxonomy): Bacteria > Bacteroidota > Ignavibacteria > SZUA-365 > SZUA-365 > BM516. The sequence goes on along the minus strand of CAJXSA010000440.1, from coordinate 2,194 downwards.
ACGCAGCGACCGCGCGCAGATAGTTGCGCAGCGGCACTGTCGGAAGGCTTTTCCCCGCGGCCTGCGGCTCCTCGTGCAGAAGGACCGCGCGCAGCGTGCGACGGCTGTCAACGGCGGAGAAACGGCGCATGAGCGTTGCCGCCGCGGCGACCACGTCCGGGTTTCCGGACTGGTTGATCACGTCACTGCGCACGCGCTCGAAGTAGTATTCTATCTGCCGCCTCTTGGACTCACGTATGGCCGTCAGTCGCTGAAACGTGACTTCTTCGAGGGCTGTCCGCGCACTCTCATAGGCCTGCCAGCCGGTAATGAGAATGGATATGAAGCCGATGAGCAGAAATGATATCTGCAGCTTGCTCTTAAGTTTGAAGGCGGGAAGGCGGAAAGGCATGCGGAGCTGTTCTCGGCTGGGGACGGGCGGCGCTGTCCCCCAAACATACACCGGACACGGTAAAGAATCCAGACATGGCGGTCCGTGAATCCAAATGTCCCGCAGAACATCTCATGTACATAACATCGTTTGTGCCATTAATTCGCACTTTATTCCCATGGATATGAAAATCGTTTTCCCCGGCAACAAGAAAGTGGACGCGCATTATAACGGCTTCCGCATCAGCACCGATCAGCCCGAATTCGGCGGCGGCGACGGAACGGCTCCCGCTCCGTTCGACCTTTTCCTCGCTTCGCTCGGCACCTGCGCAGGAATATATGTGCTCGGTTTCTGCCAGCAGCGCGGACTCCCCACCGAAGGCATCGAGCTGACCCAGCGCCTCGAGTTCGATCCCGTGCGCCGCATGGTTTCGAACGTGCATCTCGAGATCAGCGTGCCTCCGGCCTTCCCCGAGAAATATCACGATGCGCTGATCAAATCGGCTTCGCTCTGTGCGGTCAAAAAGCACATGGAGCAGCCGCCGGAATTCAACATTTACACTGCGGTGAAAGAGGAAACACAGGCCTGACCGCAGCCTCCGCGACAGCTTTCATTCGCCGCCCCGTGCAGGGGCGGTTTTTTTTGCTTTCGCATGCGGATGCCGCAATTGTTTCCGCTGGAGATGTGTCCTATATTTCATATCCCACCCGTAGAATCTGGTACTGGAGCGCGCATGGGTCTCTTAGGTTGGATCGTACTCGGCGGACTGGCTGGCTGGATCGCGAAAAATGTCACCGGCGTCGGTGTCGATCGCGGCTGCCTGTTCAACGTTTTCGTCGGTGTGATCGGCAGTGTTGTCGGGGGACTGATTTTCTCCTATTTCGGTGAGAAATCCGTCACGGGCTTCAACGCCTGGAGCCTCTTCGTGGCCACAGCCGGCGCCGTCGTGTTCCTGTGGATCGCCAGCTTTTTCGGAGGGTCGAAAAAATAGCACATACCGGTCTGAAGACTCTGAAAAGGAATCTCCGTATATTCCGGTACATCCGCCCCTGGGACACCCCATTCTCTGTTCCGCGCATTTTAAGGAGTAGTCATGGAAAACCTGAAGATCACCAAAGTCGAACAGTCACGCCTCTCGAGTATCCCTTTTGATAATCTCGGCTTCGGCCGGCACATGTCAGATCACATGTTCGTCGTCGACTACGCCGACGGCTCCTGGGGAGCGCCCCGCATCGAGCCCTACGCGCCCATGCCCATCGATCCTGCCAACTGCACGCTGCATTACGGCCAGACCATTTTCGAAGGCATGAAAGCCTATCGCTCCGCGAAGGGTGGCGTCAACCTCTTCCGGCCTTTCATGAATGCGAAGCGCATGAACAATTCCGCTGCGGCCGTGTGTATCCCTGCGTTCGACGAGCAGCTCTTCGTCGACGGCATCCGCGAGCTGGTCACGCTCGACAGCAGCTTCATCCCGAAAGAGCGCGGACATTCCCTTTACATCCGTCCTCTCAGTTTCGGAACCGGAAACTTCCTCGGCGTGCACGCCTCGGACAAGTACCGTTTCCTCGTCATCACCTCGCCGGTCTCCTCGTACTATCCCGAAGGCATCAATCCCGTGCGCATCAAGGTGGACGAGCAGCATGTGCGCGCGGTGCGCGGAGGTGTGGGACAGGCGAAAACAGCCGCCAACTACGCCGCCAGCCTCTATGCGGGCATGCAGGCGAAAAAGGACGGTTTTGCACAGGTGCTCTTCCTCGAGGCCGTTTCACGCGCGCTGGTCGATGAAATCGGCGCCATGAACATCATGTTCCTCATCGACGACGA
>CAJXSA010000439.1 GCA_913060595.1 uncultured Ignavibacteria bacterium | reverse complement strand
AATCCGTACTTCGCCAGGAATGGATGCCACCGATGAAAATGGTGTTGTGATCCTCGGGGTGAAAGCGCACGAAGAGATTGTAGTCACCCTGCGACCGGAGGATTTCACGCATGTTGGACTGTGACGAACCGGGCGTCCGCGTCCAGGTCTCTCCATAGTCCGTCGTCACGTACACGCCGAGGAAATCCTGGCGGTCGGTGGGAGCGTGCTTCGGTGCGCGCTGCATGGCGACGACGAAGGTGCCCGGCTGTGATATGCTCGCGTCCATCGCCACGTTGCCGATGCTGTCGGGATCCGGGAGATTGTTCTGCAGTTTGTTGAACGTCCACCGGTCACCCTTCTGCTCGGAGAGATAGATTCCATTGCTGCTGCGACCGTTGCGATACCCCATGGCCACGTACACGCGGTCAGGGTTGTTCGGATCGAGCAGGACATCTCGCACGGGACCGTTGAGCACCGTGCTCCAGTTCTCCCCTCCGTCCGTCGAACGGATCAGTCCGCCGGTGGCGCCGCCGTAGGTCGCCGCGGCGTAGATATAATCGCTGTTGGTCGGATGAAGCTCGACGTGGTTGATCGCGAAATCCTGCTCGTTGACCACGTCGCGCATGATGTTCACCCAGTTTTCTCCGCCGTCCGTTGAGCGGTAGAGACCGTCGCCGTAGACCTTGTCCCAGTTGAAAGAGCCCTCACCCGTGCCGGCGTAGATGTGCTCGGGATTCGTGCGGTCAATCGCCAGGTGTCCGATGGCGAGCGTGGGAAGCTGGTCGGACATGGCGCGCCAGTGATCTCCGCCGTCGGTGGACTTGAACACGCCGCCGGACGCAGAACCTGCATAGACGATGGAGGCGTCCGTGGGATGATACTTGATGACGCGTATGCGTCCGCCAATATCATCCGGTCCGACGAAGGTCCAGGAATTTGCGAGTTGCGCCTTGCGCAGCGATGGCGCCTGGCGCTGAAACGCGACGTGTTCGAGTCCCTGATGCAATCCCTGCGAAATGCTGCGGTCGGCATTCAGTGTTCGCGGAAGGATGTACCAGTCGAGATGCGGTTCCTCGCTGATGCTGCCCGCTTCCGCTGCGCGGCGTGCCTCGGCTTTCCTTTCCTGTTTCTCGAGCGCCGCCGTCGAACGCGGAATGCGGTCCGCATCCGTGGAAAGGAATCCGGCGATCATGAATGTCAGCAGTCCCGTCAGAAGCAGCAGGGCGATACCGGTGGCGTTTTTTCTCATGAAATTATCCTTGAATTCAGTCTACAATCCGTCGGGACACATGACACAGTGTCCTTCGTTTCATATATTCTTTACGTGAGCGAAACCGTCAATCAGCGCCGGCAATCCATTGCGGATCAGTCCGTCTTAAAAGATAGAATGCGACCGGCATATGAAACAACGTAAATCGAACATCTGAGGTTTCCACGGCATGGAGCAGGAATTCAGTACCGTCGACCGCAGCGCCATTCTCGCGGTGGCGGACGATGCCGTGCGCGACGCGATCGATGCCCCGCGCGACGACGTACCGGACTGTCCGGACGCGGCTGTGTCGGGCCTGTTCGTCACGCTCCGCATCGACGGACGTCTCCGCGGCTGCATCGGCTTCCTCGAACCGCTCGCGACCTTTGCCGAAACCATTCGCGAGGCGGCACGCCGCGCCGCCACGGAGGATCCCCGCTTCCCTTCCATAGAGCCCGAGGAGGTTGATGCGATGCGTGTGGAGGTCACGCTCCTGGGTCCGCTCGTACCGCTCCAGAACGCCGAGGATTTCTCCATCGGCACGCACGGACTGCTGATCGAGGCGCATGGAAGGCGAGGACTGCTTCTGCCGCAGGTCGCGGTCGAGCACAGGTGGGACAAAACGAAATTCCTGGAAGCGGTGTCCGAAAAAGCTCGGCTGCCGCGCGATGCGTGGAAGCAGCCCCCCAGCAGGCTGTTTCGCTTCGAGGGCACGATGATCAAAGGTACCATGGAGGATTGATGCGAGGTTGTCGATGAAAGCGATGCATATCCGTCCACCGGCCGTCAGCGGCCTCTTTTATCCGTCCGATCCGACGATCCTGACCCTCGACGTCGATACGCTGCTCGAGGAGGCGCCGGCTCCTGCCCTGCCGGGAACCCCGATCGCACTCGTCGCACCGCATGCCGGGTACGCCTACTCGGGACCGACCGCCGCCGCCGCATATGCGGCGCTGCGCAAGCGACCGTTCCGCACCGCCGTCATCGTCGCTCCCAGCCACCGCGAGCACTTCCACGGGATCTCCGTCTATGACGGCGACGCATACCGGACGCCCCTCGGACTGATCAATGTAGACATCGCACTGCGCGAGAAGCTCCTCGCGTACAAGGGCATGATCAAGTCCTCCGCCATGGGACATCGTGACGAACATGCGGTGGAAGTGCATCTCCCGTTCATTCAGCGCATCAATCCGGACGCGAAAATTCTCCCCATCGTCATGGGCGACCAGCGTCCCGAGTACTGCCGCCTTCTCGGCGACGCCCTCGCGGCAATCAGCGGCGATGCCTCGACCGTGCTGATCGCCAGCAGTGATCTTTCGCATTTCCACCCCGGGAGCGAGGCCCGCACACTCGACGCGGTCGCCGCGCGGCACCTGAGCGAACTGCAGCCGATGCGCCTGCTCGACGACGTCGCCCACGCCCGCTGCGAAGCCTGCGGAGCGGGACCCGTCGCAGCAGTCATGACCGCCGCACTGCAGCTGGGTGCGGTACGCAGCACGATACTCCATCAATGCCACTCCGGTGATGTCACCGGGGACGAATCCCGCGTCGTCGGCTATGTGTCCGCAGCATTGACGCGCGAAGGAGCACCGCATGAGTGATGATCTCTCCATCGGCATCACACTGATCGGCGCCGGCCGTGTGGGTATGAATATTCTC
>CAJXSA010000438.1 GCA_913060595.1 uncultured Ignavibacteria bacterium | reverse complement strand
CACGCCGGTCATCGACGATCTCGGTCAGGGACGGCTGCGACTCATCGCACCGCTGTTCGAAGCGTCGGTCAGACGCGGGACGGTCATCATCGTCCTGCAGTTCGCGGACTAGCAAGCCCCGGAACATACGCTACGTCGCCATGAAACGATTGTTCATGCTTTTTATCGCGGGACCGGTTTTCGTCTGCTTTGCCGGCGCATGCAGTCACACCTATACGACGCTTGAAAACGACGAACTGCGCGCGTTCTGGGAAATGGATCACACGCTGTACGACCGGTATCCGCTGCGCATCGTGATGCCTGAAGGGCAGTACGTCTTCGTCGACAGCGTGCGCATCACCTACAGCGGGGTGGAATGCTTCGTCACGGGACGTGCGACACGGAACGGCTCAAAGGAGATTCATGAGGTGCGTCTTCCGATGCTCGAAGCAGAACGTGTGTGGATGGACATGTTCCTCCGCGTGATTTTGAAAAACGGGGACGAGGAGGATTTCCGGCCGGCATACTGGTATTTCGAAATGCAGCGCGGCGTGCCGCTGTATCTCGTCGGTCGAAGCATCGACGTAACGGCCTATTCCGGAGACGCACTGAAGGAAATCCGCTACCGGTACAATGATGTCCGGGCGCTGGCGTGGCGTTCGGGACTGAAATCGGATGTTCTCGAGTACGCTGCAGAAAAAGCGATCGAGAGGCTGCGGGAGTAATCGGGGCCCGGGGCAATAGCCGACCATAATACGGACAGGGTGGTGGATTTTCTGTTATCTGAATCCTATATTCCGGTGTTCGTCAACGTATTATGAACAACGAAGGTCCCGCCACGTGCGGGCATCTCTGCTGCCATGCTGCGGTATACGCTTTCACAGCGTCACGCCGCGGGTACCATCACCGGAAAGGCGCTCCTCATTGGACTGCTGTTTCACCTCTGCCTGGTATCCGTGCGCGCACAGGATCTGTCCCGTGAGGATCTTCGTCCGATAACACTCAGCGGCACACTTATCACCGCCGCGGAGAACTACTCCATCCCGGGACTCGACACCCGTCGTCCGGTCAATTCCGCCCGTCTGTACTTCAATCCCACGCTTTCCATCTACGGGGTCGATCTGCCGTTCAGCTTCGTTCTTTCAACGACGGAGCGATCCTTCAATCAGCCCTTCAACCAGTTCGGCGTCAGTCCGCGGTACAAATGGCTGACGCTGCACGGCGGCTACCGGTCGATGTACATCTCGGATTTCACGCTCAACGACGCAGTCATCCTCGGAGGGGGCGCGGAAATCGACGGGGATTGGTTTCATTTCCGGGGCATGTACGGACGTTTCCGCCGCAGCGTCGAGGAAGATCGTCCGGACAGTTCGACCGTCATTCGCGCCGTGTACGAACGCATCGGCTGGACGGCGAACGCCGGCATCGGGGGAGACAGGGCGGGACTGAACCTGACCGTGCTGCATGCCTGGGACGATTCGACTTCCCTGGACAGGGCGCCGACCACGGGAGATGTTTTCCCGTCGGAAAATCTCGTGCTCGGCATGTCGGGAAAACTCGGCTTTGCGGGCGGCGCGTTCGTGGTGGACGGAGAAGCGGCAGGGAGCTTTTTCAGCCGTGACACCTTCCTTCCCATGGTCGAAGACGACGATGTGGTCACCGCAAGCGCGGGGCTGTACGACACGCGGCTTTCGACGCGTCTGAATTTTGCATTCCGCCTCGGCGGCACCTATTTCGCGGACCTGTGGTCGCTGCGGCTGCAGTACGCGCGTGTCGAGCCCGAGTATGAGACCATGGGTGCGCTGTACACGCAGAGCGATCTCGAAGACATCACCATCATTCCCACGTTTCAGCTTGCCGACGGTTCGCTCCGCGCGAGCGGATCGCTCGGATTCCGGCATGACAACCTCTTCGACGACCGTATTGCGACGACGGACCGCGTGATCGGTTCCGCGAACGTCAACTGGATGCCCGATCCCTCCTTCGGCATGGACGGACAGTACTCCAATTACAGTATGTCGAGCAGCGCGGGCAGTCTGCCGGTCAACGACAGCACGCGCATCGAGAACGTGAGCGAGTCCTATTCCATCACGCCACGCTACATCCTCAATTCCGAGGGGGCGCAGCATTTCTTCATGCTTTTCCTGACGCGTCAGCTGTTTGCCGACGAGAACATCCTCACCGGCGCCACCTCGGACAATGACGTGTTTACCGCCGTGCTCAGTTACACGAACAGCTTCGTTGCGGGCTACGGTTTCTCCGCCGCCCTGCAGTTCACCGAGATCAGCACGGTCTTTCAGACCGATATCATTCGCGGTGTCACGGTCGGTGTGCAGTCCAACTGGCTCGACAACGACCTGAACACCGATCTGACCTACACGCACAACCTCACACGTGCGGGCAGCGAGGCGGATACCGATACACAGGACATCATCGCGCTTTCCGCGCGCTACCGTGTCGGACTCGCGGACGTCCTTGAGTTCCGCTTCCAGTACAACACCTATGACGCCGTCAATCCCCTGCGCCGTTCCTACGCGGGAACGGTGACGCGGCTGCAGTATTCGCGCCGCTTCGGGTTCGGACAATGAGAGAGATCGCAGAAGGCATACATGAGCAGGCCGCGCCAGGCCAGGAGAATATCATGAAACATCAGGCACTGTTCCTCTGCATCGGCATGCTGCTGCTTTGCGCGGCGGAAGCCCGGGCACAGCTGACGCTGACCATACAGATGGATCCCAATCCTTCGCCGTATATCGCGGACTGGAGATCGAATCCCAACACCATTCGTTTTATCGTGAACAATCCGACGCGCAGTGACATCCCCGTGCGCTTCTCGGGCTACATCGAGGGGACGCAGCGCGGGCGCGTCGCTGAGACGAACGTCGACGCCGCGGTGCCGCCTGTGATGATTCCCCCGGGGAGCAGCAGCTACAACGCGGTGGACGTAT
>CAJXSA010000437.1 GCA_913060595.1 uncultured Ignavibacteria bacterium | reverse complement strand
AAGGGGGCGCGCATGCCTAGCGACGCGTCGCCATCCCGCCGCCTGCGCTTCGCCGTGACAGCAGTGCTGCTGCTGGGCGTGCTGCACAGCATCGCGGTCACGCTGCATCGTGGGGATCTGAACCTCGACGTCGCCTACAATATCACCGCTGCGGAAACGATTCTCGATATGCCCGCATCCGGGCACGGCATCGTCGATCCCAATCCCCCGTACATCCGTTATCTGAGCGTCGTGCCGGTGCTGCTCTCTCGCTGGACCGGGCTCGACATTGCCCGCAGCACGCATGTGTCGATGCTGCTGTTCATGGCACTGACGCTTCTGCCGGCGTGCCGCGTCGTGCGGGCACTGCCGGAGCAGCGCCGATACGGCATCGGTCTCGCCGTGCTGGCGGCGTGGTCGTACCTGAACGTGTACCTCGTCACATCGCCCGATTACGCGCAGCGGGAGCAGCTGATCGTTTTCAGCCAGCTGCCGTATGTGCTGCTTGTCTGGGTGCGCTGGCAGGGCGGACGCGTCGATCGCCTCACGGCGATTGCGGTGGGCGTGCTCGCCGCATTCGCGGGACTGCTCAAGCCGTTCTACATGCTTGTCCCGCTGCTTCTTCAGGCTTACGGCTGGATGGCTTTCGAGAAGCGGGAGCGACGGGCGCGTCCGGAGTTCGCGGCATTTGCTGTGGTCCTGTTCGCGGGATACCTCTTGTATGTCATCATCCCGGGCTGGCTTGATTATCCACTCGTCTGGGGGCCGCTGCTCTGGAAGTACTACGACGTATTCGGCGTGAGCATGCAGGCGGCGCTGCGCTTCGCCGCGGAACGCACGGATCTGCATCTCCTGCTGATCGGTGTGCTTTCCGTGTCCGGCCTGTCATGGCTGGTGCAGGAGGACTGGAAGCGCAGTCTCGTCCTCGCCCTGCTGCTCACCTGTGCCATGTACCTGCTCGCGGTTGTCGTGCAGGCGACGCTGTGGTCGAATCACCTTCTGCCCGTGTGGATCGCCGGAATGGCGGCGCTGATTTTCGCGCCGTATTCCATGCTGTCGGTCTTCCGCGCGCGTGTCGCTCCGGGTCTGTTGCTCATTCCCGTCGTGCTGGTGCTCCTGCAGTTCGGCCGAGGGGGAAATATCCCGCTGCTGATGTTGAAAGATCCCTTCCCGGTGACGGAGACGGCGCTGTCGCGTGCGATCACGGCGCATTCCGATCCGGATGATTCCGTCGTACTCCTCAGCCTGGTCGTGCCGCATGGATTTCCCTCGATCACCTATGCCGGTCGTCCGAGCGCTTCGCGCTATCTCTGTGGTTTCCCGGTGTACATGGCCTACGGCAATCTGGATCACACGGATATCGGCGGGGAGCGCCTGCGGCTGGCGAACAGGTATTACCGCGAGCTTCTGGAGGATATCAGGCGGAATCGTCCCGTCCTGCTGCTGGTGGATCGCGGGACGGAGCCAAACACGGCGGAGGGATTTTCGATGGAGGGATTTCTGGGATGGAGGGGATTTTTCAGCGGGGAAGGACGGATGTATGAGATGGTGGAGAGGGTGGGGAGGGTGGATGTATACCGGATTATGGCAGATTACACGGATTGAATGTGTAACACAGATTTACACGGATTCAGGCACAGATTCACACAGAGGGGAAGTCTTTTTGTTCTGCTTCCGATTCTGTTGGGAGTGGTTGTGTGGTCGTATGTGCGTGTAACTGAGGCGACGGGTGGGGAGTTCATCTATTCGCTGGATGATCCGTATATCCATATGGCGATTGCGGAGAATGTGGTGGAGCATGGGACGTTCGGGGTGAATGCGGGGGAGGTGGCGTTTGCGTCGTCGTCCATAGCATGGCCGTGGGTGCTGGCGGCGGGATATGCGGCATTCGGTTCGATCGAGCTGCTGCCGCTTGTGCTGAACATTGTGTTTGCAGTGCTGCTGCTGTGGGTGTTCGACGCGCTGCTGCGCGATGCGCAGGTCGGCGTGTGGCTGCGGCTGGCGTCGGGCGTCGTGTTCATTTTCGGCGTGCCGCTGCTGCCGGTGCTGTTCACCGGCATCGAGCATGTGCTGCATATCGCTATCGTCCTTGCCGTGTTCCGCATTCTGCCCGCATTCGCCGCGGGCGACGCGGATGTGAAACAGCGCCGCCTCCTGCTCGCGCTGCTGTTTATCGGCGTGCTCGTCCGCTTCGAAACATTGTTTCTCGCCGCTGCGCTGATGGTCTATTTCGTATTGCGCAGGGAATTTGGCTTCACCGCGCTGATCTTCGCCGCGGTCGCACTGCCGGTGGCAGTGAACGGCTTCATTCAGCTCGCGTACGGAGGATTCTTCCTGCCGAACTCCCTGATGATGAAGGGCCATCCGCTGAACGTGTTTTCGCCCGCATCGTGGTACGAGGCCTATCACACGCGCATCATCGGACTGCTGCTGCGGGGACGCGCATGGCATATCATGCTGGTGCTGGCGCCGCTGCTGCTCGGACTGCTGGCCGCCCCGAAAGAACTGCGCGGGAGATGGACTCCCGCCGTCGCCGTATGGCTGTTCACGCTTCTGCTGCACCTGCTTTTCGCGGATGCGGGCTGGTATTTCCGTTACGAGGCCTACCTGATGGCGGCCGGACTCGCCATGACCGCGGTGCTGTTTGCCGGGGTTTGCCCGTCACTGACACAATGGCGGGAATGGCGCGGGAGCATCGTGCTTGTCACCGCCGCAGCGCTGCTTTTTTTCGTCCTGCCGCTCGTACGCCACGGGGTGATTGTGACGGGGATGATTCCCCAGGCAGCGACTGGCATCAGCGAACAGCAGGTGCACATGGCGGAGTTCCTGCGCACGCATTATCACGGGGAGTCCGTCATGGTCAATGACATCGGCTACATCGGCTGGCGTGGCGAAGTGCGCGTCGTCGACCTCGTCGGACTCGGCATGACCGAGGTGATCCGCGCCCGCT
>CAJXSA010000436.1 GCA_913060595.1 uncultured Ignavibacteria bacterium | reverse complement strand
GCGACGGACTTTCGGTTCTCGAGTACTTCATCTCCACGCACGGTGCGCGCAAGGGCCTGGCGGACACCGCACTGAAGACGGCCGACGCCGGGTACCTGACCCGTCGCCTGGTCGACGTCGCCCAGGATGTGGCCATCACCGAATTCGACTGCAACACCATCCGCGGTGTCGAGGTCGAAGCGCTGAAGGAAGGCGAGGACATCAAGGAGCCGCTGGCGGAGCGCATTCTCGGCCGCGTGTCTCTCTACGACGTCAAGGATCCCCTCACCGGCGACATCCTGGTCAAGGCCGGCGAGATGATCGATGAGAAGAAGGCGGACACCGTCGCGCAGACCTCCATCGAATCGGTGGTCATTCGCTCGGTGCTCACCTGCGAAGCCCGTCACGGGGCCTGTACGCGCTGCTACGGCCGCAACCTGACCACGGGTCGACTCGTGGACGTGGGTGAGGCCGTCGGCATCATCGCCGCGCAGTCCATCGGTGAGCCCGGCACGCAGCTGACGCTGCGCACCTTCCACGTCGGTGGTACCGCCAGCCGCATCGCCGCGCAGTCACAGATCTCCACCCGCTTCGACGGCCGCGTGCAGTTCGAAGGCCTCAAGCACGTGACGTATCACGACGACCTGGAAGACCAGGTGATCGTGGTCAATCGCAACGGCGTGATCAACATTCTCGACGACGACAACCGCGTGCTGTCCAAGTACGACATCCCGTACGGCGCGACGCTGCTCGTGGAGGAGAAGCAGACCGTGGCGCGCGGCGAGGTCCTGTACGAGTGGGATCCGTACAACGCGACCATCATCGCGGCCCATCCCGGTTCTGTGCGCTTCGCCGACCTGTACGAAGGACGCACCTTCCGCGAGGAACCCGACGAGCAGACCGGTCACATTCAGAAAGTGGTCACCGAGTCGAAGGACAAATCGCTCAATCCGCGCATCCAGATCGTGGACGACAGCGGCGAGGTGCTGGCGGAATACAACACGCCGGTGCGCGCAAACCTCATCGTCGACGACGGACAGCGCATCATTGCCGGTACCGTGCTGGTGAAAATCCCGCGCGAGATCGGCAAGACCCGCGACATCACCGGCGGTCTGCCGCGTGTGACCGAGCTGTTCGAAGCACGCAGCTCACAGAATCCGTCCATCGTGTCCGAAATTGACGGCACGGTGACCTTCGGCGCGCAGAAGCGGGGTTCGCGCGAGCTGATCGTGACCAGTCACGACGGCAGCGACGTCCGCACGTATCTCTCGCCGATCGGACGCCACGTGCTCGTTCAGGAGCATGACGTGGTGAAGGCGGGTGAACGCCTGACGGACGGTTCGATCAATCCGCACGACATCCTGAGCATCAAGGGTGCGGGCGCCGTGCAGGAGTATCTCGTCAACGAGATTCAGGAAGTGTACCGCATGCAGGGTGTGCGCATCAACGACAAGCACATCGAGATCATCGTGCGTCAGATGCTGCAGAAGGTGCGCATCATCGCCCCGGGCGATACGCAGTTCCTCGAGGGTGACGTCGTTGAGCGTCCCCGTGTCATCGAGGAGAACAGCGAACTCGAAGACAAGGTCATCATTACCGACAAGAAGGACGCGAAACTGAAGAGAGGCCAGCAGGTCTCGAAGAAGAAGGTTCGCGAGGTGAGTTTCGAGCTGAAAAAGAAGGGCAAGGAAGTCCCTGCCTACCGCGAAACGGAACCGGCGAACTACGAGCCCATTCTTCTCGGCATCACCCAGGCCTCGCTGACGACGGAGAGCTTCATCTCCGCGGCGTCCTTCCAGGAGACCACCAAGGTCCTCACGGAAGCCGCCATTGCCGGCAAGGTCGACGGGCTTCTCGGTCTGAAGGAAAACGTGATCATCGGTCACCTCATTCCTGCAGGTACGGGACTGAAGAAATTCCGGAATATTATCGTGACATCGATGCAGGATGAGGCCGAAGAGGCCATGCAGCCCGAGGAACTCGTGCCTGCCGCACAATAATTTTACGGTTGAAATAGTGCAATCATGCTTCTCCCGCGGGAAGAAATGCCCGCGGGAGAAGAAAATTGCAATATTATACCGGTCCGTACTTGACAAAGATTGAGATTCTCGCTAAATTTATTAGCTCTTGTGAGTTCTCATGATCTTACAAGAGATTTTTACGTACCTCAGTAAAGGATCGACAGTGCCAACGATTAGTCAGCTCGTACGCAAAGGAAGAAAAGTGGTCAAGGCGAAGAAGAAAGCCCCGGCCCTCGAGTCCTGTCCGCAAAAGCGCGGCGCCTGCACGCGCGTGTACACCACGACGCCGAAGAAGCCGAATTCCGCGCTGCGGAAGGTCGCCCGTATCCGCCTGTCCAACGGTCAGGAAGTGACGGCTTACATCCCGGGTGAGGGGCACAATCTCCAGGAGCACTCGATCGTGATGATCCGCGGAGGTCGTGTCAAGGACCTTCCCGGTGTCCGTTATCACATCATCCGCGGCACGCTGGACACGCAGGGTGTCGAGTCGCGTCGTCAGGGTCGTTCCAAGTACGGTGCCAAGCGGCCGAAATCCTAAACTGCAATTACGGGTATAAGGAAACATGAGAAAAAGACGCGCAGAACGCCAACAGCTTACGCCGGATCCGAAGTTCAACGACATCCTGGTGTCTCGCTTCATCAACTCCGTCATGCTGGACGGGAAGAAGACGACCGCCCGCCGCATCCTGTATGCTGCGATGGATGAGATCGAGAATCGCACCGGACAGAACGGATACGAAGTGTTCCGCAAGGCACTGTTCAATGCGCAGCCGGTCCTCGAAGTCCGCGCCCGCCGTGTTGGTGGTGCGACCTACCAGGTTCCGATGGAAGTGCGTCCCGAGCGTCGCACGGCCCTGTCGATCCGCTGGCTGCTCAACGCCGCCCGCTCCCGTGGAGACAAGTCCATGGTGCGCCGGCTCGCGAGCGAGTTCATCGCCGCCGCAA
>CAJXSA010000435.1 GCA_913060595.1 uncultured Ignavibacteria bacterium | reverse complement strand
CACGAGCACCAGCAGCGGCGTTGCCAGGCTGTCGAACTGCAGGAAGGAAATCAGCAGGGGGAAGACCACGGAAATGGCGGAGCCGATGTTCGGGATGAAATTCAGCAGGAAGGTGAGAAATCCCCAGAGCAGGGCGAAGTCCACCCCGAGAATGAGCAGGATAATGGTGGTCAGCGCGCCCGTCCCGAGACTGATCAGCGTTTTTGTGATCAGGTACTGCCGCACGCGCACGTCGACGGTCTCTATCATCGACGCCAGGCGCTGCGAGTGCCGCCGCGCCATGGAAAAATGGACTTTGCTGATGAGGTCGCCGCTGCCCGCGAGGATGAAGAACATCAGCAGCACCACCACGATGAGGTTGCCGAGGAGGGACAGAAACGAGCCCGCGCCCGAGGTAACCACCGTGGTGACAGCGGAGATGTCCACGAGATCCGCCAGGTTGAAATTCTGCGGCTTGATGTCATACTGCGCGGCCAGCGCGTCGAGCATGGTCGTCGTTTCACTCACGATGATGGTGAGTTTGTTCTGATACTTGGGAAACTCGCGGACGAAGGACTCGAAACTGGAATATATGATCGATGAGAGGCCGAAAAACAGTCCCAGGATGAAGACGAATACCACGATGAGTGCCACGAAGGAGGGAATGCGCCTGCTTTTCAGATACAGCACCACGGGTTTGAAGATGTAGGAAAGGAAAATCGCGAGTATGAAGGGGAGAAGCACGCTCTGCAGCTGGTACAGCACGATGCCCGCGACAAAGGCGACGATAATCCCGAGAAACACGGTGATAATGCGCAATTCCTTCTGTTCCATGGCAGCTCCGGCAACTGGTGATCGCCCGAAAGTTAGCAGGATCGGGGAAGATTCAAAAACCCTGAATCCACTCCATTGCTTCATACATCCTATGTATTCTGGCGCGAACGGGGCCTTCTCCGCCGGCTCCGCCGGAAATCGACGATCGCGGCACAGGAAAACACCGCACGCACCCGCCGTGCAAATGCGTCGCCCCGGCTTGCTCCGCATCCGAAAAAGGCCGTAAATTTGTAAATGCTCCGGATTATTCCGGTCGACACGAATGTCTCACATGCATAGAAAACGAATGAACAGGAAACGTGTACTGAAATTGCTGATGCTGCTGTCGCTGGCACTGGCCTTTCTGCTCAAGCCGGCAGTGATGTCGGGTGCAGCAATGCCCGGACAGTCTCAGCTTCCCTCCATCACTTCCGCCGATAAAAAGAAAAGCAGTCGCAAGCAGCGCGCACTCTCTGTGCTCCGCGAATACCTGCCGGCTTATGCAGATATTCTCGAAGCGGAGATGGTTCGTTTCGAAAAAGTGTTTTACAACGGCGGCAGCGCCCTCCCCATCACCCCCGACTACGATCCCCGCTCCCCGTTTTCCAATCCGATCATGCGCCTGCAGCTGATGCAGACCATCGACAAATGGCTCGGCACGCGCTACCGCTACGGCGGACGCTCGGTGCGCGGCATCGATTGCTCCGGCTTCACCTCCAAGGTATACACCGAGGCGCTCGGCAAGACCTTCCGCGGATCCTCGCGCATGCAGGCCCGGCAGTTCACGCCGATTTTTGCGGTGGACTCGATGCAGTTCGGCGACGTGATCTTCTTCACGGGAACGAACCGCAACAGCCGGCGCATCGGACACGTGGGCATTTACCTCGGCGGAGGCGTGTTCGCGCACGCATCCACCTCGCGCGGGGTCACCTTCAACCACATCACCGACGGCTATTACGAGCGGCGCTTCCGCTTCGGCGGCCGCTTCATCAGCGAGCATGCCGCGGATGCCGGGAAGGCAGGCGTCTTCGCCAGTCCCTGATCCCCGTTTCCCTTTCATACGAACGTATGACGCCCGTGCGCTGCATTGCGCACGGGCGTTTTCTTTTCCTTTCGATCGAAGACTGCTGCCTTTGCAGCCTATTCCGCCTGCTGACGCTCCGACCGGGCGGCACCGGACTTTTTCCGCTGAAGCGGCGTCCCGAACACCAGGTCCCATAGCGGTGAACTGACACCGAAACCCTTTTCCGGGTCCTGGAAATGATGCCGCATATGCCATTCGCGCAGCGTGCCGAAGACGGCCCCTTTGACGGGAAAGTGATGCACGGCGTAATGCGTGATGTCATAGAAAAGATAGCCGGTCAGAAACGCGGCGGTGAACGGCGCCGCATGGGGCGCACCGAGAAGCATGCGGAAGAGCAGGTAAAACAGCGCGGCGAGCGGCAGACTGACCGAGGGAACCATGACCAGGCGCAGGGGATCGCTCGGATAATCGTGATGCACGCCGTGAAAGGTCCAGTGTATGCGCTGTCCCCATGACGACTTCGGGTAGTAATGGAAAATGAAACGGTGCAGAACGTACTCTGTCAGCGTCCAGAACAGTAGTCCGGCCGCGAACAGCAGAACGACGCTCCCCGCATCGAGGGCATGCGCAACGACGGCGCGGTAGAGAAAGAACAGAACGATGGGTACAAATATGTAGAGCGGCACGCTCCAGTGCACGCGGGAGAAAAATTCGACGAAATCGCTGCGGAACATTCGCGGCGTCTCCCGCTTGTTCGATACATACAGTTTCATGAAAAAAGGTGCTGCAATGAGGATGATACAATGTCAGGCGACAGCGGAAAGATACGGAAGAGGCACAAAAGCTAAAATGTTTTCTTCCGTCCCCGTTGCGCCGGCCTCCTGCGTGTGATGCGCCCGCACGGCAAACGCCGCAAAAAAAAAACGCGGACCCCGGGGGTCCGCGTCTGGCAGGCAGTCACGGTCGCGCCTCCTGCGGCGTCGACCGCTGCAGCTCAGCGCTCGATCACGACGATGCCGCCGATGGTCGTGCGCAGTGAAATGGAACGGATGTGCTCGAGCGTGAGAAGATTGTACCACTTCAGGTCGGTGGAAGCGACATAGCAGACCTTGGCGTCATCGGTGATGGCCAGTCCCTGCAGCACCTT
>CAJXSA010000434.1 GCA_913060595.1 uncultured Ignavibacteria bacterium | reverse complement strand
GCAGCGGCAGCGTGGAAAGAAGGACGAGAAGCAGAAAACGGAATGCGCGTTTCATGGCAGCCGGGATGCGGTGAAGAAAAAAATCCGCCACGGGCGGATGCGGGATCGCCGAAGGCGGATTTGGGTAGTAGCGCGTACGGGAATCGAACCCGTGTTTCAGCCTTGAGAGGGCCGTGTCCTAACCGCTAGACGAACGCGCCAGAAAGGATCAATAAATATACGCCGGTTTTCCTCGAAAGGCAACAGGGAAATTCCGCCGTCAGTCGTGTCCGCAGCTGCATGCGAGCGTCTCGCTGCGGGCTTTTTCGAAGGCCTCGCGCCCCTCGGTGAAAGCGAAATATGCGATGCCCAGGCTGCCGAGCAGGTCGAACCATGCGATGCCGAACAGTTCGTACAGTCCGCTCGAGGCCAGCAGGATGATCGAGAGATAGAAGCATGTGCGCGTGCAGTTGGCGTCGGCGATGATGGCGTCGGAATGGAGGGCGCGTCCCACCTGCAGCTTGGCCCTCATCAGTGCCCACATGGTCAGAATCGACAGCGAGGAGATGATCACGCCCACGATGGTGGTTTCCGGTGCGGCGCCCTGGACGACACTGAGCACGACGCCGGTGAGCAGTCCGGCCGTGAGGAGGTAAAAACTCACCCCCGTCACGCGCAGGGCCGTGCGCTCGAAATCGTCGCGGCGCATGACCGGCGCACGCTTCATGCGAAGGATCATGTGCAGGATGCCGAGGCCGGATATCACTTCGACGAAGCTGTCCGCCCCGAAGCCGAACAGCGCCAGGGTTTCGTCCGCGTAGCCGAAATACATCGACACCAGTCCCTCCACCACGTTGTAGGCGATGGTGATCACCGCAAGCCACTGTGCCCGGCGCAGCAGTCGGGGATCTGCCGGAGGCGGATCGGCCGGAGCGGCCTCGGGCAAGGGCGTATCGGCATCTGATGGGACAACAGTTTCGAAGGGGAAGGTATCAGTCTCGGTATCTTTTTCCATACCGGTATAACAATGCGAGGATACGCTGCGTTCATCAAACTTCGAAAGTGTCGCACAAATGCCTATTTTCCGACAATCGTCACAGTCAGGAGATCCATGTCCATCATACATGCCGACGGCATCACCAAGGTCTTCAATCCCCGGAAAAAGAACGCGGCGGTGACCGCGCTCTCGAATCTCTCGCTCGACGTGCGCGAGGGAGAGATTTTCGGCCTGCTCGGACCGAACGGCGCGGGGAAAACCACTTTCATAAAAGTACTGCTGGAAATCGTCTTTCCCACCGCGGGAAGCGCGGAACTGCTCGGCGCGCCCATCGGCAATGCCGCCGCGAAGGCGCGCGTGGGGTATCTGCCCGAGAATCACCGCTACCCGGACTTCCTGACCGGCGCGCAGGTGCTGCGCTATTTCGGACGGCTTTCGGGACTGGCAGGCAACGCGCTGGAACAGCGCGTGACCGACCGGCTGAAGCTGGTGGACATGGCGGACTGGCACAAAACGAAAATCCGCAAGTACTCGAAGGGCATGATGCAGCGCATCGGACTTGCGCAGGCGCTGATCAACGATCCGCAGCTGGTGGTGCTCGACGAACCCACCGACGGCGTGGATCCGCTGGGCCGCAAGGAAATCCGCGACCTGCTCGTGCGCCTGCGCGACGAGGGAAAGACTGTCTTCCTCAATTCCCACCTGCTCTCGGAGGTGGAAATGATCTGCGACCGCGTGGCCATTCTCAACAAGGGCAAGCTCATCCGCATCGGCACGGTGCCGGAGCTGACCACGCAGGACGACGTCTACCACGTGGGCGTCGAAGGCACGGTGCCCGCGGCGCTGCTGACCGAGTGGGAAGCCACGCGCGTGCGGGCCACGCAGGAGGGCGACGTGCTGAGCCTGGGCGTGGAGGACGCGGCGGCGCTCAACGCGGCCATCGACCGTCTGCGCGCGCACGGCGTGCTGATCACGTCGATCAGCCGCAAGCGGCAGAGTCTCGAAGACATGTTCATCGACGTCATTTCGCGGGAGGCAGAGGCATGAAAATACTCGCCATCATCGAACACACCTTCCGCGAAGGACTCGCGCGCAAGACCATCATCGGATTTTTCGTCATTTCCAGCTTTTTCCTTGCCATCGCCCTGTTGGCCGCGGTTTTCATGCCCTCGTCCATCGAGGTCGGCGGCGGGGAGGCGGGATCGCAGACCGTCGAGGTCATGAGCGACGTCACCGTGGTGCGGCAGATACAGGCCTTCCTGACCGGCTTCATCAATTTCGCCGCTCTCGTGCTGTCGATATTCGCCACGGCGAGCATACTGCCCAACACGATGGAAAAGGGCAGCATCGACCTGCTGCTTTCCAAGCCGGTGTCGCGCAACGAAATCTTCCTCGGCAAATGGCTGGGCTCCATGCTCATCGTGCTGGTCAACATCGCGTACTATATCATCGGCATGTGGCTGATTTTCGGGGTGCGCACCGGCTTCTGGAATCCGGGCTTTCTCGGCACCATACTGACCATCGGCTACACCTTCCTCGTGCTCTACGCCCCGATGATGCTCATCGGCGTCAGTTCGCGCAGCTCCGCGCTGACCATCATCGTGCTGTACGTGTTCTATTTCCTGGTCAGTCCCATACTCGAAGCCCGCGACATCATCGCGCAGGTGGCCTCCACGCCCGCCATCGCCGACGTGCTGAGCGTGTTCTATTACATCCTCCCGCGTCCCGACGCCATGGCCAAGTTCACCAACGCCCTGGTCACCGTGTCCGCATTGGACTGGTCGCCGGTGTGGACCAGCGGACTCTCCGCGATCGTGATGTATTTCTTCGCCGCCTGGCTGTTTCGGCGCAAGGACTTCTGAGCCATGGCGGAGCCTCCCGTGGCGGAGCCATCCGCACCGGTGCCGCAGGCGGGGTCCCGCACGAGGGACACCCTTGCGCTCATGCTGCTGGGCGGCGCCGTCGCGCTGTATTTTCTCCTTCCCATCT
>CAJXSA010000433.1 GCA_913060595.1 uncultured Ignavibacteria bacterium | reverse complement strand
CCTGTAGGCGTCGGAGTGCGCACGCGTACATGCGCATCACCGCTCGCCGGCCCGGTGACGGTCCAGTTCACGGCGCCGGCAGATGCGGCCCCCGCGTTGTAGAGGATTTCCGTCCATGTCGTGCCGCCGTCACGGGAGAGATCGACGGTGACATAATGCAGCCCGGTCGCATTCCATTTCACCGTCACCGGATCACCGATCACCCATGTCGCGCCATCACCCGGTGCGGTGAGCGTCAGCGAAGGCTCGGATGGAAGGTCCGTGGTGCGGTAGAAATAGAACATCGCATAGCCATAGGTGTTGCGGCCGTGGTGACCGTTGCCAGAATGGTCGATGACGTCTCCGTCGAAGCGGTACACGGCCTCGAGATGTGACACCGGCCCGTTGAATTCGCGCCGGTAGCTGTCCGCGATTTCGAGATCCGTCCGGTTCGTGGTCCATATGCGAAGCTCGTCAATGAGCCCGTTGAAACCGTACACATAGTTCGACTGAAATGTCTTCGCGGATGCGCCGAGGAGAATGCCCGACGAGTTGCTCGGGCCCATGGCGGTGTATTTTTTCTCTCCTTTCGGGAGTCCGTCGATGTACAGCGTCGCGGTATAGCTGCCCGCCGCACCCTGGAAACGTGCCGCGACATGCGACCACTTCGAAACCGGCAGCGCCGCCGTGCTTTCGAAATAATTCTGCATATCACCGTTCGGAACGAAACGAAGCTTCCCGTTGGACTTGTTGATTCCGAGCCACACGGGGTAAATCGCCGCGACGGGAGAACTCACTTCCTTGCAGAACAGGGTCTGGTACTGATTGTGACCGCCGGTGCTGGAGGGCTTGACCCAGAATTCGATCGTGTAGCTGTTGCGCAGCTCCAGTCCTTTGCCGAAAGGTATTTCGAAATGATCGACGACGTTCGCGATGCCGGCCGCGTTCTGAAAGCGTACGCCAATGCGGTCATAGAAATTGGCATCGGGGGATGCTGCGTAGGACACGCTGCCGACATGCGAGCCGTTGTGCGATCCGACCGGGTCGGCGGCGTTCCCGTTCAGCCGCCAGGCTGCTTCGAGTGCGTACCCGTACAATCCACCGGCAACGACATGGGGAATGCGGTACAGATCGCCCATCGCAGTAGAGAAATCGATGCGCTGCTTCCAGATGCGGACCTCATCGAGCCGGCCGCGCCAGAAGTACGCTGCACTGCTGCCGCTGCGATCCGCGCCGATGCGCAGGTCGCCGTACGCATACCCGAGATATGCCTGCGGCAGGCTGTGTGTCTGATCGAGTGTCCCGTTGATGTAGAATCGCACGCGCGAGTTTTCCTCGTCGAAATGCACGGCGACATGTGTCCACACTCCCGTGCTGACGGTGCTTTTGCTGTCGTAGGACGCACCGGGGTTCGGATAGAAGCGCAGCCTTCCATTGCTGTGCAGACCGAACCAGTATCCGCTTTTCAAGTCGTTGCCCACGATGGTCATGATGGATCCGGTTGCAGTGGGCATCACCCAGGCATCGATGGACATCTCTTCCTGGGACGTCAGTCCCTCGTTGAGATCGAAATGGTACGGGACGGAAATATAGCTCGACCCGTTCAGGATTGCATGACTGTTCACACTGCTGTACTGTGCATTCAGCGCGCAGGGCAGCAGCATGACGATGAGAAGTGCCGTTGCGCGGTTCATGATATGCTCCATGCGTTTGTAAACAAAAATCACCGCCCCGGTGCCGTGTCCGGTCACCGGGGCGGCATGAACTTCGTGTTACTTCAGGAGCAGCATGCTCCGCGTCAGTGTGTGCTGTCGGCTTTGCAGTCTGCAGGTATACACCCCGGGAGGAAGATTGCCTGCCGGGAACATGATACGCTGCATGTCAGTCGATTCGGCGAGCTGCGGCGTCAGATCAACCACACATCGGCCGAGTGCATCAAACACGCGAAGCGTCGCCGGCATGCCCAGGGGCAACCGGACGTCGAGACGCGTGCTGCGAACGAAGGGATTCGGATAGTTCGAAAGCTGCATTCGCTCCGCTGCGGGAGGTGACTCGGTACCGACGGTGATCGAAAGCGTGACAGGGACGTCCGTCTGCGCCGGATACACAGGGGAACGCACCGACAGCGTCCCGGTGTAATTGCCGATCGGCATGTCCGCGTCCGTCACACGCACGGTGATCGTCGCGTCGCCGTTCCCCTCGGCGGGTTCCACGCCAAGCCAGGGCACGTCGACACTGGTCATCCATGCGGCGCTGGCGTCGTTCTCGGCCACCAGCTGCAGCTCACGTGAGGGCAGGGTGTTCCTGTCGTTCACGTCGAAGGTCAGACTGGCGGGTGTCAGGCTGAAGGACAGCGCACGATAATTGAAGGTCACGCGCACCGTGGCCTGCCCCTGGGTGAACGAACTGCTCCAGGAGCTCTTTCCCGCCATATCCTCTCCGTCAATGGTCATTGCGGCGATTCGGCCGGGATAGGGATCCGACCAGGATATGAGAACCTCACTGCTTCCTTCGCCGCATTGCCATGAGACGGTGTAGGTGCATGTGAACGCCTCGGTGGTACTCTCGATGGCACGGTAGTCACGCGTGCCGCCCAGTCCGAGCTGCGAATGTCCCGGAGTGGATATCACGCGGGCATCGAAAATCTCATTCGGCGGCACGGGTGGAAGCTCGTACTCTTCGAGTGTCAGGTCGAGACCGGGACTGGCGCCTTCACGGACGCCGAGCACCAGCATCGTGGACCGGTCCACCTGGTTCGAGACCTGGAGACCGATTTCGGCACCACGAAATTCCTGTGCGTGCGCAGCCGCAGCGAATACGGCGAGCGCGAGAATGCAAATGCTGAGTGATTTCATGGTGTCCTCCTTACCTGACTATCGTGCAACGACGTGTGAGCACCTCTCCGCCGGCTTCCAGGCGGTACATGTAGAGGCCGGATGGCAGGAGATCGCCGCGATCATCGCGTCCGCCCCACTGTGCCTCATAATG
>CAJXSA010000432.1 GCA_913060595.1 uncultured Ignavibacteria bacterium | reverse complement strand
CCATCTCCTCCGGCATCGAATCGATTTCCGTACGCAGGCGCGCGGCGGATTCGTCGATCAGGTCGATGGCCTTGTCCGGCAGGAAGCGTTCGGTGATGTAGCGATGCGACAGCGTGGCCGCGGCAACGATGGCGCCGTCGGTGATGCGCACGCCGTGATGCAGTTCGTATTTCTCCTTCAGTCCGCGGAGAATGGAAATGGTGTCCGCTTCCGAGGGTTCACCGATGGTGACGGGCTGAAAGCGCCGTTCGAGGGCCTTGTCCTTTTCGACGTACTTGCGGTATTCGTCCATGGTGGTGGCGCCGATCATGCGCAGTTCGCCGCGCGCGAGCATGGGCTTGAGCATGTTGCCCGCGTCCACCGCCCCTTCGGCGGCGCCGGCGCCGACGACGGTGTGCAGCTCGTCGACGAAGAGAATGATGCGGCCGTCGGATTCCGCCACCTCCTTGAGCACGGCCTTGAGCCGTTCCTCGAACTCGCCGCGAAATTTCGCGCCCGCGATCAGTGCGCCGATGTCGAGCTGGAAAAGCGTTTTGTCCTTCAGTCCCTCCGGGACGTCACCCGACGCGATGCGCTGGGCAATGCCTTCGACGAGCGCGGTCTTTCCCACGCCCGGGTCGCCCACGAGCACGGGATTGTTTTTCGTGCGCCGTGAGAGCACCTGCACGGAGCGGCGGATTTCCTCGTCCCGCCCGATGACGGGATCGAGCCGTCCCCGTCGGGCGATTTCCGTCAGGTCCCGCCCGGAACGTTTGAGCGCCTGGTATTTCTCCTCGGGATTCTGATCCGTCACGCGCTGCGAACCGCGAATGGTTTGCAGCGCCGCGAGTATGTCCTTGCGCGTGACACCCTGCGCGGCCAGAAGCGACTGCGCCGTCGATTCCCCGTCTGCGGACAGCGCCAGCAGCAAATGCTCGGTGCTGATGTATTCGTCCTTGAACCCGCGCATTTCCTCTTCCGCCGTGCGGAAGAGCTTTTCCAGTGCCGGGGAGACGTACACGCGTCCGCTCTCGCCGCCATACACTTTGGGATTCCCCTCGACGGCACGCTGCGCTTCCGCGCGCAGGGCATCGACGTTTCCGCCGATGCGCGTGATCACGGACACCGGCACTCCTTCGCCGTCCTCGAGGAGGGCGAGCAGGAGGTGCTCGGCTTCGAGCTGCTGATGTGCGTGTTTCGATGATATGTTCTGCGCCTGCGTGATGGCGTCCTGCGCCTTCACGGTGAATTGATCCAATCTCATGCTATTACCTCGTTCCTAGAATTTCATGCCCCAGCGCCGAAACAGGTCGGCTGCTTCTTCGCGCTGCTCTTCCGTCAGGTCTGCGGGAAGCGCGAGGTGCGTGCGTATGTACAGGTCGCCCGGGGCTCCCCTGTCCGCGAAGCCCATGCCGCGAAGGCGCAGCACGGCCTCGGGTTTCCCGCCCGCGGGTATTTTCACATTGACTTTTTTCCCCTGCGGCGTGCGCACACGCAGCGTGCTGCCCAGCAGCGCCTGCCCGAGGTTGACGGGAATGTCGACGTAGGCGTCATTGCCCTTGCGCTTGAAAAAGGGATCCGACGTCGCCTGCGGTTCCGAGGCCGACGCCGTTTTGCGGGTGCTGTGGCCTCGTGCCGTATGCCCGCCGTGACCTCCCATTCCCGAGAAATCAAAATGGAAGCCCCCGCCGCCGCTTTTTCGTCCGCGACGCCCGGACCGGCCGCCGCCGAACAGCGAGGAAAAAATGTCGTCGAGACTGTCGCCGCCGAAACCCCAGGTGAACTCCTCGCTGCTGCCGCTGCGCTGTCCCCCGAAGCGGCTCATGAAGTCCTCGTAGGACATCGATCCCCGTGCGCTGCCGTTGCTGTAGCGCCGAAGCTCGTCGTACTTCCGCCGCTTCGCCGCATCCTTGAGCACGTCATAGGCCTCGCCGATTTCCTTGAACCTGGCTTCCGCCGCCGCATCGCCCTGATGCTTGTCCGGGTGACTTTCCTTCGCGAGCTGACGGTAAGCTTTCTTTATCTCTTCCTCAGTGGCGCTTTCCTTCACGCCCAGTATGTCATAGTAGTTTTTCTGCTGCATTGCCTTGTTCTCCTCAGCCGGAGTAATTCTCCGACAGTTACACTATTACTACTCGCAATAGTCGTACCAGATAGCTTTCGATGCATAAGACTGCCATTTTGTCGCTAAAATTAGCCGTTATGACATACACCGGGTGCAATTTTGTCATGTACTGCCACAAAACATGCCAATGTGGCGCAATGATGCGCCAAAATGTCGGAAGAATTAAATTGGCACAGCATATGCATAATTACGGGTGTACGAGCAAAACAACAACCAATCCTTAAAGGAGGTATGATAGTATGACAGTCGTTCGTTGGAATCCCCTCAATGACATGATGAATCTGCAGCGTGAGTTCAACCGTGTTTTCAACGGCATGGAAAGCAAGCGCGACGAAGACTACGAGTCCGCGGTGTGGAGTCCGATGGTGGACATCGTCGAAGACGAAGAGAAGTACGTGCTCTCCTTCGACATTCCCGGCATGAAGAAGGACGACATCCGCATGCATTTCGCCGAGGGCACGCTGAAAATCAGCGGTGAGCGCAAGGCGATCGAGGAGCAGACGGAAAGCACGTGTCACCGTGTCGAGCGTCTGAGCGGAAAGTTCTACCGCTCGTTCACCTTCCCGACGCAGGTCAATTCCGACAAGATTTCCGCCCGCTACGAAGACGGTGTGCTCACCGTGACCGTTCCGAAGGCAGAGGAAGTCAAGCCGCGTCAGATTTCCATCAACTGAGTTTCATCCTGCGGCGCAGCCGCGGGGAAGCACGACGGCCGCCGGACCGAAGCTGCACGGCAGCACCCCGGCACGATACTTCAATGACCAGCACGCCGCCGCTTCTGCGCACTCCGCGCGGGAGCGGCGGTGCTGTTTTCCGCCGGCTACTTCTTGTCCGTCCTGCTGCTCATCAGGACGGCGATGGGCT
>CAJXSA010000431.1 GCA_913060595.1 uncultured Ignavibacteria bacterium | reverse complement strand
AATCCTACATCAACGACAATCCCTTCTCCCAGCGCAACTTCAGCGAGGAAACCCTGCAGCTCGTCGACGGCGAAACCCGGCGCCTCATCAAGGAAGCCTACGACCGCGCCCGCGGCCTGCTCGAGCAGGAGCGCGTCACCCTCGACCTGATTTCCGAGGCGCTGCTGCTGCAGGAAGGACTCGACGGCGAAGACCTCGACATCATCATCCGCGAAAAGCGCATCCCCGAGCATCTCCGCGAAAACGGCCAGAACGGCAGCTGATCCGCGCTTGCGGCGCATGGCCTGTCATCACTATTTTCCTCCGTGTATCATAGGGTAACACGGAGGTTAGTATGGCTGAACAGTCCGTAAAAAACAGCCCCGAACCGCTGAATTTCGAGCACAGCATGCGCGATACCGGCCTGTGGCTCTTCATGGTGCTCGGAGTCTCCCTCATGGCATACCTTCTGCGATCAATGGCGGAGGTCGACCAGGATGTGTTCATGAGTATCTATTCGATAGCGCTGGTCGGCACCGGGGGCTTTCTGTTCGCAATCAAGGAGAGCGTGCTGAGCGTGTCGTGGCGCAAACGCATACTGGTGATGACGGTGATTTGCTTTGTGTTCGGCGGAGGCGTCATCGCATCTTTCCTCTTCCTCACCGGGAGTTTCTGAATTATTCCCTGACAGTTGGCAGATAATTCGCAGTTTTGCCAATTATCTTCGTGAGCGTGCATTTCCTCACGCTGGTGGGACGCATACGCACTCCAGACGCCTGTACTGCTACATTTGTAGGAGCCAACATGCGCACCAGATATGCACATCTCCCACAATAAGCTGCAGTTTATCATCATCTGGAAGTAATTTCCCTTCACACGCATATTTACTGCGTTCCGCCGAATTATTCTTGACGGGTGAGAAATTACTCCCGCCCTGCCGAATAATATGCGACGGGTGACGAATAATTCCGTCACCCGTCGGGTAATCTGGCCCTGTCGCGGGATTATTTGGCCTTGACCATGCGGGCGCCGAAGGCGCCGTCCATGCGGTGCTTGTGGGGATATGTGGCGAGGAAACCGTCCTCGTCGACCACGCGGTTGGGCACGTAGGCGTCCGCCTTCTCCAGCGTGAATTCCGGGTGTGCCTCGAGAAAGGCGCGCACGATGTTCTGGTTTTCATCCGGTTCCACGGTGCAGGTGCTGTAGACCAGCACGCCGCCGGGCTTGACGAGCTTCGCGGCGTTGTCGAGAATGGCTGTCTGCGTCTGCACGAGGTTTGTGATGTCCTCGGAATCACGCTTCCACTTGATGTCGGGCTTTTTGCTCAGCGTGCCGAGGCCGGAGCACGGTGCGTCGACGAGTACCTTGTCGGCGGCCTCGAGTTCGATTTCCGCGGCGTCCCCTTCCACGGTCTCGAGTATGCTCACGCCGATACGCTCTGCGTACTGCGAGACGAGGCGGAGACGCACGTCATAGCGGTCGACCGCGATGATGCGTCCCTGGTTTTTCATCTGTTCCGCAGCATGCAGGGCCTTTCCGCCGGGTGCGGAGCAGAGATCGATCAGCGTCTCCCCCGGTTTCGGTGCGAGCAGCATGCCGACCAGTCCGGCGCTCTCGTCCTGTATGCTGAACAGTCCCTCGGTGAACAGCCGCGCGTGGCGGATGTTCGGGAGATTGCGCACGGTGACGTAGTCGCGCATGTAGAAGCAGCGGCGGTAGTCGATGCCGACTTCCACCAGTTCGTTGACGAAGCTCTTGTAGTCGATTTTCAATGCGTTGGGACGCAGTGTGAGAAAGGGACGCATGTTGTTGGCCTTGCAGAGCGATTCGGTCTGCTCGAAGCCGTAACGCGCGTGCCAGCGCTTGACGATCCACGACGGATGCGAATGCACGACGGACAGATACTGTATCTCGTCCTTTGTCGCCAGCGGGTAGCGGATGTTCTCGACATTGCGCGCGATGTTGCGCAGCAGGCCGTTCATCGTGTCCGCCAGGCGCTGCCCCCGGTATTTCTTGACGAACTCGACGGCCTCGTTCACCGCCGCGTGATGCGGGATGCGCGTCAGAAACAGGATCTGGTACAGCGCGACGCGCAGGGCGTTGCGCACGTTGGGGGCGACCTTGGAATACTGCCCGTGGTAGAAACCGGTCAGCACCCAGTCCAGTTTGGACTGATTCCGGAGCACGCCGTGGACGAGTTCATTGAGCAGGCGCTTGTCGGGGGGATTGAGGTCGCCGGTCTCCAGCTCGATGTCGAGCAGCTTGTCGAGATAGGCGTCCGTGCGCTCGACGCGCGTGAGTATCTTCACGGCAATGCCGCGCACCCCCGTGTACAGCGGGGGAAGGGAGTGGGAGTCGTTGGTCATAGGTACTGTATCGCTCTGGGTTTATGGTGCTTCGCTGCGCTGACCCGCGGTCTGCACATACACTTCGTGCAGGAGGTGCCGTTCCGCCTCGGTCAGGGCTTTGTTCCGGCGCTGCATCACGACGGACGCCGTTTCGGCGAATCGCGTGAAATCATGCTCCGTCAGGCCGGTCGCCCCGCCCCAGCTGAAGCTGGGCAGGAATTTCGGCGGGAAATCGCCGCCGTAAATATTGCAGCCGACACCGACGACGGTGCCGGTATTGAACATCGTGTTGATCCCGCATTTGCTGTGATCCGCCATGACGGTGCCCAGGAAGTGGAGCCCCGTGTCATGGCCGCGCCCCTCGAGGGTGACGCGGATACGGGAATAGTTGTTCTTCAGATCGCTGGTGTTGCTGTCGGCCCCGACGTTGGTCCAGGGCGCGAAATAGGAATGTCCGACGAAGCCGTCGTGCTGCTTGTTCGCGTAGGAGTGGAAAATCGTCTCTTCCACTTCCCCGCCCACCTTGCAGACCGGCCCCACCGTGCTGCCTTCATATATCTTTGCACCCGCCTTGACGCGGCTGTCGCGACCGATGTAGGCTGGGCCCATGACCAGTGCCTGCGGCATGATGACCGCCCCAGCATCGACGATCACCGGACCGTCGGA
>CAJXSA010000430.1 GCA_913060595.1 uncultured Ignavibacteria bacterium | reverse complement strand
GGACGCTGGCGGGCCTTGAGAATGGGGAGCGTATCGGCGAGTGCGGTGAGGTCGCCGGTGCGGGACATGAGCATGTGCGCCACACGCTCGGCGATATCGTCACTCTGTATCATGTGGATTTCGTTGGCCAGGATGCGCTCACCGCCCCAGCCAAGTCCTTCCAGTCCCCCCTGCTGCGCCGCCTGTCCGCTGAGCAGGTCTTTCGACCGCTTGAGCCGCACGGTGGCAGAAGATGCATAAATGTCGTCCTGCTGCATGGTGTAGAGCCAGGTCGCAGTGACGACAAGAACGAAAATTGCGAGAATGACCCACTTGCCTTCAAAGGCAATCCGCAGGTATTCCTGCACCTGTTTATTAAAGTCGTCTCTTGCTGTCATCGATTTCAGGTGTGTGTTTCACTATCAGACGGCGCAACTGCGCACAGAAGCGCCGGCAGTCCTGCCGGGGAAATACGCACGCAGGTCCTCTCTCTCTGCTGCTTATTTCGTCAGGTTGATCACCGCCACGGTCGAAGTGACAATGGAGGCGATGGCCACGATGATCTGCGCGATGCGCAGCACCATGTTGCTTTCTTCACGTCCATCAACAATAATCAAATCCCCCGGAAAGAGCAAAAGCTCCGAGGTGGTCGTGGGAACGCTGCGGAGTTCGAGATACTTCTCCAGATCTATCTCGAATACCTCCGCGATTTCGTTTTCACGGTCGGCACCGCCCTTGCGGACGATCTTGATCTTGTACAGGTACGCTTCGGCGCCGCCGCGCGAGAGCGGTCCGCCGCAGAAGGACAGCAGGTCAAGGAGATTGGTTTCACACGGCACCTTGTAGCGGCCGGGATTCCCGACATACCCCCAGACGCTCACCATCAGATCGCAGCCGCTGTTCGAGGAAAAGTTGTAATACGAACCGCCCTGGTTCGCGAAACTCGGCTGATTGAGCAGTCCGCCGTCGTCGAGGATCTGTGCCCGGAGAGGCACAGATCCAAAGACGACGAACAGCACAATATAGGTGAGACGCATGCGCACTTAGTTATCCTCTTCCTTGGCGGCTTCCGCCTCGGCGACGATTTTCTGCTGCACGTCATGCGGAACTTCCTCGTAATGCGAGAAGGAACGGCGGTAGATGCCGCGTCCCTGCGTGATCGAACGCAGGCGGGTTGCGTAGTTGTGCAGCTCCGCCAGGGGCACCTTGGCACGAATGACCTGGAACGGGCCTTCCGCGTCCATGCCCTGGATTTTTCCGCGGTGTGTGGAGATATCGCCCATCACGTCGCCCATGAACTCATCGGGCACCGTAACGGTGATCTCGTAAATCGGCTCGAGCAGCATCGGGTTGGCATCGGAAACGGCCTTGCGGAACGCCTGCTGTGCCGCGACCTTGAAGGCCATTTCGTTGGAATCAACCGTATGCTGGCTGCCGTCGTAGAGGGTGATCTTGAGATCGACCATGTTGTAGCCGGCGACGACGCCCCTGGCCATCTGCTCCTGAATGCCCTTGTCCACGGCCGGGATGAAACGTCCGCTGATCACGCCGCCGACGATGTTGTCGACGAACTCGTAGCCTTCGCCGCGCGGCTGCGGATCCAGCTTGATGTACACTTCCGCGTACTGGCCGGCGCCGCCGGTCTGCTTTTTGTGGCGGTAGGAAACGTCGGCGTGCTTGCGCACGGTTTCGCGGTACGGAATGCGGGGCGGCTTGAGTTCCACCTCGACACCGAAACGCTGCTTGAGACGCTTGCACATGATATCGATGTGAATTTCTCCCTGGCCCATCACCACGGTTTCCTTGGTCTCGTTGTCGACCTTCACCTGGAAGGCGGGATCTTCCTCGTGCAGCGTGTGCAGTCCCGTGCCGATTTTGTCCTCATCGCCTTTCGCCTTGGATTTCACCGCACTGGTCATGACCGGTTCGGGGAACACGATGGGCGGTATCTGCACGGCGTATCCCTTGGTGGCGAGCGTGTTGTTGGTGTGCGAGTCTTTGAGTTTCACCACGGCGGCGATATCGCCGACACAGACCTTGCCGACCTCCATGCGATCCTTGCCGCGAAGGGCGTACATCTGGTTGAGACGCTCGTTCTGGCTGTTGGACTGGTTGACCAGGTCCATTCCCGCGGAAATCGTTCCGTTGTAAACCCGGAACAGCGAGAGTTCGCCGACATGCGGTTCTGAGATGGTCTTGAAGATGAAAGCGGCGGTGCTGCTGCTTGCCGGATCCGGCGTAATGGCGAATTTCTCGTCCGTTCCAGGCTTGATGGCCTCGAACTCCATACCCGAGATCGGATCCGGGCAGTAGTTGATAAGGAATTCCATCATGCGGCCGACACCGATGTTGAGCTCACCGGCCATGCAGAAAATCGGGAACAGCTTGCGTTCGCGAATGGCGGCCTTGAAGCCCTGCGCCAGTTCCTCGTCAGACAGCGTGCCGTTCTCAAAGAACGCATTCAGCAGTTCCTCGGAGGATTCGGCGACCTTCTCGAGCATGGACTGATGCTCTGTCTCGATGCGCTCCTGGTATTCCGCGGGCACATCAGACTCGGTGTACTTGCCGGAACCGTCCGTGCTGAACGTCATGAGTTTTTTCCGCACGACATCGATGCATGCGTTGAAACCCGGTCCCTTGTTGACGGGGAACTGCGCGATGACGACATCGCTGCCGAAGCGCGTCTTCGCTTCCTCGTAGACGCGATCGAAGTCCGCGTGCTCGTTGTCCATTTTATTGACGGCGATCACCACCGGGACATGCGCGTCCTGCGCGTAACGCCAGACCAGTTCACTCCCCACCTCGACGCCTTCGACCGACTTGAGCACCAGCAGCGCACTGTCGACGACACGGAGGCTCGAAATCACGTCACCGATGAAATCGGAATACCCCGGCGTATCGAGAATGTTGAGCTTGTGTCCCATGAACTCCGTCGACAGCAGCGTGCTGTTGATGGAAATCTGGCGATCGATTTCATCGGAATGGTAATCGGAGACCGTGCTGCCATCCTCCATGCTGCCGA
>CAJXSA010000429.1 GCA_913060595.1 uncultured Ignavibacteria bacterium | reverse complement strand
TCATCAAGGCATATGGAATCTCTGATTCGATTACTGGTCGTAACGCTTGCAGTGCTCACGCTCAACATCCCCTTCGGCTACTGGCGTGAGTCCGTGCGCAAGTTTTCGTTCGCCTGGGTGCTGGCGATTCATCTCCCCGTCCCCCTGGTGGTACTCATGCGCATCTACGGCGGAATCGGATTCGCATTCCATACCTATCTGCTCCTCATCGCTGCGTTCTTCATCGGACAGTACGTCGGCGTGCGACTGCACCGCCGCATGGCCCGCACACTCGGCGCTCCGCTGTCGTCGTGTATGGTCATGGATGTCTGGCGCGGACGGACTTCCCAGGACTGATCTCCTCCTGTCATCATAAAAAAAAGCTCCCACCCGGAGGGTGAGAGCTCTTGAGAATAGCTTTGCTGCGGTGAAACCGCTTATGGGAGCAGTCTGTCGAGCAGCGCGTCGTCCACCAGGTACGGAAGCGTAATGTGACCTTCGCCGCGGTGCTTCTCGTTCCATTCCTTCACGGTCGCAATGGCGTTTTCATTGCGTGCCCAGTTCCGCCGTGCCACACCGCCCATCACATCCCAGCTCAGACCGCCACGGAGAATAGCATCCATGCGTGCCGAACCGTCGAGCACGATGCCGTTGCCGCCATTGCTCGCGCGGCCGATTCCAACGCCGCCACCGTTCGATAGCACCACAAGCGTCATGCCGCGCGCGACGTTGCCCGCGAAGCACTGCACGCTCATGTCCGCAGTCACGCTTGATCCGTCGTAGATATTCGCCGTCTCACGATAGGGCGAATCGGTGCCGGAAACGTCGTGATGATCCCGGCCAAGAATGACGGGACCAATCTCTCCGTTGCGTATCATCTCGTTGAACCGCAATGCGATGCGCACGCGCCCTTCTTCGTCTGAATAGAGAATGCGAGCCTTGCTGCCGACGACGAGTCGGTTCTCTTCCGCCGTGGCGATCCAGTGATGGTTGTCGCGGTCCATCGAACTGCGCTCCGGGTCGATGCAGGACATCGCGGCCTGGTCGGTCTTGCGCAAATCCTCATCCTTCCCGCTCAGGCACACCCAGCGGAATGGCCCGAAGCCGTAATCGAAGCACATCGGTCCCATGATGTCCTCGACGTACGACGGCCAGATGAATCCTTCTGTCGTGTCACGTCCGTTTTTCGCGATGCTCTGTTCACCGGCCTCGAATATGCTGGCCATGAAACTGTTGCCGTAATCCCAGAAGTGCGATCCCTTCTTCGCCAGGCGCTGGATGACTCCGTAATGCCTGCGCAGCGAGTCGTCGACCAGCTGCTTGAAACGCTCGGGATCCGACTTCATGATGTCGCGCCCTTCCTCAAAGTTCACGCCTGCCGGTGTGTAGCCGCCCTCGTACACCACGTGACAGGAGGTCTGATCGGAAATCAGCTCGACATGGACGTCCTGCGCGTCGAGGTACTCGAGCAGATCCACCACGTTGCCGTGATACGCGATGGAGACGGCTTCACCCTTCTCCCGGAATTCCCGCATCCAGGCTGCGATCTGTGCCAGGTCGTCTGAGACGAGGCGCACCCAGCCCTGGCTGTGACGCGTCTCGATGCGACTCCTGTCGACCTCGGCGATGACACCGATACCACCCGCGATTTCAACCGCCTTTGGCTGCGCGCCGGACATTCCGCCGAGCCCAGAGGACACGAAGTAGACACCCTTCAGATCCCCATCGGCGGGAATGCCGAGGTACTTGCGTCCCGCATTCAGCAGGGTGATGAACGTTCCGTGCACAATGCCCTGCGGTCCGATATACATCCATCCGCCCGCGGTCATCTGCCCGTAGTTCGTCACACCCATCGCCGAGAGGCGACGGAATTGCTCCGGGCTGTCCCACTGTCCGACAAGCAGTCCGTTGGTGGAGATGACACGCGGGGCGTCGGGTTTGGAAGGGAAGAGCCCGAGCGGGTGTCCTGACGAAACCACCAGCGTCTGCTCCTCTGTCATGATTTCGAGGTACTGCTTGATCAGCAGGTACTGCATCCAGTTCTGGCACACCTGCCCGGTTTCACCGTAGGTCACCAGTTCGTACGGATAGAGTGCGACTTCGAAATCCAGATTGTTGTCGATGTTCAGCTGCAGCGCACGCGCCTGCAGTATCCCCTTGTATTCGCTTTCGGGCTTCGCCGTGATGTTGCCTTCGGGCCGGAAGCGGTAGCCGTATATGCGTCCCATCGTACGCAGCTCTTCGAGAAACTCGGGGGCGAGCTCCTCGTGCAGCTCCGCGGGTACATAGCGCAGCGCGTTCTGCAGCGCGACCCGGATCTCATGCGCGGAAAGATCGAGTCCCCGGTTCGGCGCGCGCCGGATGCCCTGCGCGAAATCCTTTTTCGGCGGCAGCACCGCCGGCAGCTTTACAGTCATTGCCTGGGAGATGTCGGTGTTGGTCAGCATATTCATGTGCGTTTGTGTTCGAGATATCCTGATCTTAAAGATACGAAAAATGATGGACAGGCGGAGCGGAGCGCATATGTGAAAGAAGGAAAAATGGAATGATGGAAAGAATGCACCGGGATGGTAAGTTTCCGTTTTTCCTTCTTTCCATCTTTCGCATGCTTGTAACGGGAGCGACAGTTTTCGTACTATGCATCGAATTCCTGTTGTATCGAGGTGCCGGCTATGAGATTGCTCATCCTGTTCTGGCTGCTTTTTTCGGTATCGCTGTCCGCGCAGCAGTGGGAGGACGTTGGCGGTCCCTACGGGGGAACGTTTGTCAGCATCATTGAGCATGGCGACAGTATCGTCGCGGCGCCCTACTACCGTCCGTTCCTGCTGATCGGGGGAGCGCACGGTGAGCAGTGGCGCAACATCGCCATGCCGTCAGCCTCCGCAGAAGCGTTCAGTCTGTTGTCCCCGGGTGGCGGGCGCCTGCTCGCCGGAAGCTTCGGACGCATCTACCGCACAGATGACAACGGGGCGCGCTGGCAGGCATCCTACCTCACCGATCTGCAGGGGGCCATTGTCACGGGACTCACCGGACGCGGCGATACCCTGTACGCCTGC
>CAJXSA010000428.1 GCA_913060595.1 uncultured Ignavibacteria bacterium | reverse complement strand
ATGACATTTACCTGCAGCGCATGCACCGCTCCGGCAACCCGATGTGGGATGAAAACGGCGTCCCGGTGACGACCGCCGCGGGTGATCAGTCCTATCCCCAGCTCGCCACCGATCACGCCGGGGGCGCCTTCATCGCGTGGATGGACCGCAGAACGGAAGATGACATCTACGCGCAGCGCGTGTACTACACCGGCGATCTCGCCTGGGAAGACGACCTGCCGCTCTGTGTCGAGGAGAACCGGCAGGTGGCGCCGAAACTCATACCCTACGGCGACAGCTCCGTGGCGGTGTTCTGGCAGGACTATCGCCTCGGCCCGACGACATCCTCGCTGTACCTGCAGGTGATCGACGGCAGCGGCGCCCGCCTGTACCCGGAAGATTACGAGGTGTCGCAGTCGGAAAACGCGCAGAGCGGCATGTTCCTCACGGACGACGGGGAAAAGGGCGCGCTGGCGGTGTGGACCGACTACCGCAAGGGGGTTTCCGAGGGAGACGTGTACATGCGCCGCATTCTCGCGGACGGCAGCATCATCGGGGATTTCGGCAACGCGCTCTGCGACCAGTCGAACACGCAGGAACGGGCGACGATGATTTCCGACGGACACGGCGGCGGCTTCGCTGTCTGGCAGGACAAGCGCAACACCTTCGACTATGACATTTACATGAACCGCATTTCCGCGCAGGGACTGACCAATTACCCGGACTGGAACAGTCACGCCGGCGTGCTCGTCATCTCGCACGACAACAATCAGCTCGCCCCGCAGGTCATCGAAAGCGGTCCGGGCTACGCCCTGGTCTGCTGGTACGACGGTCGCACGCTCGACGGACAGGCCGACATCTACGCGCAGCGCATCGCCTGGGCCTCCAGCCTCGCGCATCCTGATTCGATTTATTTCGGCATACAGAAAGTTGGCCAGACCGTGTACGACACCATCCGCGTCGAGAACGAAGGCGCGACGCCCCTGATCGTCAGCAATGTGCGCCGTGCGAGCGACCCGGGCAGCACGCATCCCCGCGATTTCACCCTGTACCCCGGCTTCGACATTCCCGACACCCTGGAACACGGGGAGTACATGGACATCGTCCTTTCCTTCACTCCCGGCGGCACCGGCGACCGCATATCAGAACTGCGCATCAGCAGCGACGCGCCACAGGATCCGGTGGTCATTCCCCTGTGGGGTATCGGCACCAATCCCCGTCTCAAAGCGAAAAACGTGCATCAGTTCCGCACCACCAAGGTGGGCGCGACCAACGAAGAAACGGTGGAGGATATGTTTGAAAATACGGGGAGCGGCGTGCTGCTGATCACCGCCCTTTCGATCGAGGGAAGCGACGCCGGCAGCTTCAGCCTGGGAGAGAATCCGGACCTGCCGCTCGTCGTGGAAGAAGGAGAGAGCATTCCGCTCAACCTGCGCTTCGCGCCGGACGCCGAACGCGCCTTCGAGGCCACGCTGGTCGTGACCAGCAACGAGGGTGCGGGAACGAAGCAGGTGCGGCTCGCCGGTTTCGGCGCACTGCCCACGGTCAGCTTCATTCCCGCGGGACTGCATTTCGAGAACACGATGACCACGCGCAGCAGCGAGGCGGAAGTGCAGATTCGCAACACCTCCAGCGTCGAACTCGTGGTCAGCGAGATCCGTCTCACCGGCGAGCACGCCGACCAGTTTTCGCTCGAGGCGACGCTTCCCATGCAGATTGCCGGTGAGAACAGCG
Organism: uncultured Ignavibacteria bacterium; assembly: GCA_913060595.1. GTDB lineage: Bacteria > Bacteroidota > Ignavibacteria > SZUA-365 > SZUA-365 > BM516. The sequence goes on along the minus strand of CAJXSA010000428.1, from coordinate 1,330 downwards.
CGCCCTTCACCGTGCGCTTCTCTCCCACGGACGTCGGCTTCAAGCGCGCGACCATTGAAGTCGTTTCCGACGCCACCTCGTCCCCTGACGACATGGTCGTCGACGGAACCGCCATCCTGCTCGACAGTCCCGCGCCCCCCGCGGCCGCGGTCTTTCGCATCGAATCCGTTTACCCCCAGCCGCTGCGCTCCACGCAGCAGCTGCGCGTGGACATCAGCGTCCCGGGCAGCAGCGACGTGCAGCGTGTCCTGCTGTATGACATGCTCGGACGCCTGCGCGGAACACTGTATGATGGGACGCTCCGCGCGGGACGCAGTACGCTGCGCCTCGACGCACGCCCCCTCGGCCTCGCGCCGGGCAGCTACCTGCTGCGTATCGAGAGCGCGGACGCCTCCGTCACCCGGCGTGTGAGCGTGACATTCTGAATTATTTCCCACTCCTCCAGTAGAACCCCCGTTCCGCGCGGTCGCGTCGGAACTGCGTGAGCGCGTCGAAATCCGGCGCGACGACGAGCGTGCCGCCCTCGGGGGCGGGCGTGTAGAAGCGGTCGGGATTCGCATGCGCCGCGTCGGCATAGCCGCCCACACCGCTGGTCATCAGCTTCGGAAGCGAGGACGCATGCGCCCAGTCGCTGATGCCGACATACACGCCGAACTCGTAGGCGCGGCTGATCGCCAGGTGCCGCCACAGGCGGCGCGAGAAATCCGGCGCAGGCTTGCGCGTGACCGACAGCGCAGGAACGAGCACGAGATCCGGCTGCGTGTCCGCCTGCATGAACAGGTCACTGAACCAGAAATCCGCGCAGATCAGTACGAGAATGTTCTTTCCTGCAACCTGGAACTGTCCGAGACGGCTGCCCGGATTCACCCGCGCGCGTTCGTCCGCGTAGGGCCGCAGCTTGTCGAACCACCCCAGCACCTCGCCTTCCGGAGAAAACAGCGCACCGGTGTTCCGTTTGACACCCCCGTCGATTTCATGAAAAGAGCCGCCCAGCAGGTGGCAGCCCGCCTCCCGCGCCAGCGGGGCGAGCATGTCGGCGTATTCCGCGGCCGTTTCCACGAACACCGCGTGCTCGGGCAGCACGAGAATATCGTCCGCCGCGCAGCCGCCGGCAACCGCCTCCATCGAACGTCGTATCTCCGCGAACGAACGATCGTTGTCGAATGCCACGAGCGCAGGCTGGGTGAGTATTAAGCGCATGGAAGTATACCTTTCAGCACTGTGCGTTTACATTCGCCATGTGAAAAATTGAAGGTAATACGTACTCAAACCGGACCTGAGAAATGCTTAGATTCGAGAAATCATGCGTCGATCTTGTCCATACTGTGGG
>CAJXSA010000427.1 GCA_913060595.1 uncultured Ignavibacteria bacterium | reverse complement strand
GGGTTTCCTGCCAGCGGTAGGTGGACTGCACGATGCCTTCCGTGCTTTCCACGGTCGTGGCCAACGTGTGCATCGAGAGCAGGAAAGGGTCATTGCCCACTGCGAAGCGGGAGACGAGGGCATGCGTCGAATCCAGCAGGAGAATGGCCGAGTTGTTCTGAAGCCGGCTCAGCGGTGATCCCGACCAGAGCCGGAACGCGGCCTGGTAGTCGAGTCGCCCCCTGCGCCTGTCCGTGGCGAGTTCGGCGACCTCCGTGCGGGAGATGTACTGCAATGTCTGCTCGAGCAGCACCTGGGACCAGCCATCCACCGGACGAGAAAGATCGATTGCGATGGCCTCGATTTCACTGAACCGTTTGTCCTCCATGAAATGGCTGAACAGTCCGACGGTGAGCAGTCCGCCGATAAGGACACTCACGGCGAAGGGGGCGAACAGCGACTCGGAACGCCCCCTGATCGGCGGGACGCGCACGAGCTGCGGAAGTATGACTGCAAGCGCGAACAGGGCATACACCCAGAAGGGGAGAAGAACATCATGCGTGGTCGCCATCAGCAGGAGTATCCCTGCAGCGGCGCCAGCCAGCAGCACGAGCGCGCGTCTGGGGAGCGCCCTCCTGTCGTCCCATGCACGTTTCATGAAGAGATACACGCTGAGAAGCGCGAAACCGAGTGCAAGGCTCAGAAGGTATGCGTTGATGATCATCACGAGGAACATCGGCTGACCGAACAGTCCCGCCACATCGTCGTAGTTGAACTGTGAATCCACCACGAAGCTTCGCAGCACGGCCGCGTAGCCGCGCAGCAGAAGGGGCAGAAGCAGCAGCAGCGCAGTCGTCAGCAGCCATGCCGCGCGCCGGGAGACCGGTCTGTCGCGCTCCGCGAGCGCGGCGCGGTAGGCGTAGGCTGCGGAGAGCAGGACTGCAAGGACGGAAAGCAGCAGGGGGCCGGGGGCGCGCACGATGCCACCGCCGAATGTCGATGCGAAATGCGCGGGATCGAGGAACGATTCCGGGAGCATGGTCTCGGCGAATCCGGTCGCGTGCAGCAGCATGCGGACAGCCCAGATGTGCAAGACGGCGGCGGTGATGCCCATTGCCGGATGCGGAAAGCGGCGGTAGGTGCGAAAGAGGGGGATGGTGACGATCACGATGCCGCAGAAAAACAGGAAGGCGAGAACCCGGTCGAACTGCAGACGAATGTGCGTGCGATACCCTTCCAGATCCGCTGCGTGATACGTGAGGGTTCCGAGGGTGTCTCCGCCCGCGAGGAACGGGAGGGTACGTTTCCCCGCGCGCACCGTCGCGGTGACGCTGCGGTGAAAGGTCAGGTCGATCTCCAGTTCACGGCCCAGCGCGGGAATGAATCCCTCGCTGTTGAGAAATCGGTGATTGATGGGAACGACGGTTGTCAGCGGAGTCCCCACACGCAGGGATCCAATGTGCCTCCCACGGTCGTCGAGGATATCGCTGTGACGGGTGAGAAGGATGTACGGTGTGCGCTGCAGGATGGAGAATCGCCCGGGGGACAGTCCGGGTGTCGCGGCCGTCATCGGCTCACCGGCGAACGCGATGAGTGTGCCCGTGGGATCCCGCAGCTCGAACGACCAGTTTTCCGAAGGGAAATCCGCGAGCATGCGGTTGGAAATCTCGGCGCGCTGACGGGGCTGCCGGTCCGCCGTCAGGAGTTTTTCTGTTCCCGATTCCAGGAGCTGGTTGCTGCGCTCCTCTACCTGGGCCACGAGCTGGGCGAGCTTGCGGGAAATGAGCGCCGCTTCCCCTGCATCGACTTCTCCGCGCAGCGCGTCCCACTCCCGTTCGATACTGTCCAGAAAGTACGCGCGCGTCGCGAACACGAGAGCCAGCAGGAACAGCACCGTGGCGCCGGCGTACATCCAGCGCTGCTCCCTTTGCAGCCATGTCAGGCGTTCGTCCATACTTTGCGGCCCGTTTCCGTTCAGCGGGAGGCGATGGTGATCTGATTGATCACCCAGCGATCGTTGACCAGCGCCAGGCTGACAAACATCTCGGCGTTCCCGCGGCGTCCGCGCCGCTCATACGTGAACGGACCGAAGCCGTAGGGATTCCGGATGGAGAAATTCCTGCTGCTGTACGAGAAACTGATCGGGGTGTAGGTGGAGAAAAAGGATTCGAGAATCAGGTAAGCCTGCTCGCTGCTGTAATACCCGTTGATGCCCGTGAACAGGTTCAGATACACCTTGTGGCCAAGACGGGCTTCGAGAAAGCGTATGTTTCCTGAGGAAAGCGCGTCCTTGGCACCGAGCAGCATGTCGCGCGCTTCACGTTCCGATTCCTGCAGGACGGCACCTGCGGACACGGATCCGATCGGCGGCGTGTGCGCCGCGGCGGGATGCGATGGCAGCGGGAGCGCAAGGCAGAGCGCGAGACAGCAGACCATTGTGATTCTACGGGTACGCATGTGTACGAACATATATGGAAAGCACCCGGAAAGCAACCGGGTGCCTGTCCACGATCGATATGTGTGCCGAATCCTCATTGCTCAGCGGTTTCGGCTGCCCTGCCGCCGCGGTGATGTGAAAGTCCGCCGGGAGGTGCTGCGTTTGCTGCCCGACCGCACATCGTCTCCGCCCGAACTGCCCCGCGAGGTCGACGTCGCGCGTCGGGTGGGGGAGGAGGAAGGGGTGGACCGTGTGCTGCGCGACGAGGGGGTGGGAACGTTCGATCGAACGCCGCGGGAGCGGTCCGGGCTTGACGATGGAGGCGTGATGCTGCGCGTGGCAGCAGATGTCCTGCTGCTGGATCTCGGCGATGAGGTCGTCGTGCGCGTGCCGTCGCTTCGCGCACTGCGCTGCCTCGAGTTCGCCGAAGACCTGCTGACGCCGGAGGAAGACCTGCTGACGCCGGAGGAAGACCTGCTGACGCCGGAGGAAGACCTGCTGACGCCGGAGGAGGACCTGCTGACGCCGGAGGAGGACCTGCTGACGCCGGAGGAGGACCTGCTGACGCCGGAGGAAGACCTGCTGACGCCGGAGGAAGACCTGCTGACGCCGGAGGAAGACCTGCTGACGCC
>CAJXSA010000426.1 GCA_913060595.1 uncultured Ignavibacteria bacterium | reverse complement strand
CCTCCATCCCCCGGGTTCCTCCATCCCCCGGGTTCCTCCATCCCCCGGGTTCCTCCATCCCCCGGGTTCCTCCATCCCCCGGGTTCCTCCTATGCGCCGTGCGGCGCCCCTCATGGGCCTGATGTTCTTTCCCGGCCTGCGGCCGCGTCGGATTCGATCTGTTTCGCTGATACGACCTGGCGGGGACCGGGTTGTGCCGCCGGCCCCCGCCGAGGCCCTCTCCTAATCACGACGCTGCAACATACGCCAATACAACCCCCTGTTTCTTCTCGGGATGGATCAAAAAGTAACTGCCATGTTACGCATGCAACATGGCAGTCATTTCATGCAACATGAATACAAAAACGGGAATTATTCTTTCTTCTTCATCGCCTGCCCCGGGGTCATGTCGAAACGCTCGCGGTAACAGCGCGTGAACCAGGCCTGGCTGCCGAATCCGGTCGCGTAGGCGATTTCCGCCACGTTGCCCGCCCCCTGCTCGAGCATCTCCCTCGCGCGATCGAGCCGGATGGTACGGACGAAGCGGCTGGGAGACAAATCCGTCAATGCGCGGATCTTCCTGTACAGCTGCGTCCGGCTCATGCCGATTTCGTCACCGATGCCCTCGATGCTCAGCTCCGCATTGTCGAGATGCTCCTCGACGTAGGTGACGATGCGGTCGAGAAACTGCTGATCGGTGGAAGTGTATGAGCGCGGTTCGAGCACATAGCCGGCATGCTGCAGTGTCTCGCTGCGAAGTCGCCGGTAAAAACGCATGAGATTGCGCACTTTCAGCTGCAGTTCGGCTGCCTCGAACGGCTTGGTGAGATAATCGTTCGCGCCGACCTCGAGTCCCTCGAGCCGACTCTCGCCGTCCGCCCGCGCCGTGAGAAGAATGACCGGGATGTGGCTGCTGCGCGCATCCTCCCGCAGTGCCCTGGTGAAGGCGAAACCGTCCATTTCCGGCATCATGATGTCGCTGATGATCACGTCGGGAACCACGGAAAGGGCCGTTTCCAGTCCTTCCGCCCCGTCCGAGGCTTCGCGAACCGTATACTGACCGGCGAACAGCGACCGCATGTACTCCCGCAGTTCGATATGATCCTCGACGATGAGAAGGACAGGGCTGTCCTCCGCCGTGCTCTCGGATTCGGCCTTCGTGGCTCCGGCACTATCCTGTGGGAGCGCCGCGGCGAGAGCAGCGATTTCATCCTCTGCGATATCACCGTCTGTCGCCTGCTCCGCGTGTACCTCGATTCGCGCCGGATCGTCGGTCGGGGATTCATGCGCGGCGTCGGGGGACATACGCCTCATCGCCTGCTCCGTCCCGCTGCCCAGATCCATGGGAAGAAGCACGCGGAAAGTGGATCCTTCACCCGCCACGCTTTCAACGTCAATGCTGCCCCCATGATGCCGCACCAGCTCGCGAGTCAGCGCCAGACCGATGCCCGTGCCGCCGCGTGAGTCGCTGGAAGTGCTGAAAAAACGGTCGAACACATGCGGAAGCTGCTCTGCGGGAATGCCGCTGCCGCTGTCTTCAACCGCGATGCGGCAGCAGGGACGCAGACGGCCTTCGAGCACGGATTCGGCCGCTTCGATCATCAGCGTCACATGCCCCCCGCTGCGCGTGTGGCGAATGGCGTTGGACACGAGGTTGGTGAGGATTTTCTCCACCGCATCGCGGTCGCAGGGGAAACGCAGCCCCGCCTCCTGCGTGCGGTATAGCAGCGTGATGCCACGCTGATCCGCCAGCGCGGTGAATGAATGGAGAATGCCGCTGGCGAACGCGTGCACGTCGGTCATCGTGAGTGAAAGCGGCATGGCGCCGGATTCCAATCGGGAGAGATCGAGAATCTGGTTGACGAGTGCGAGCAGACGCTCCGCCTGTCGGCGCATGCCGGCATGCGTTTTTCGCATCACGCCGTCGGGCAAACGCGTTTCGAGGTCTGCAAGGGGACCGAGAATCAGGGTCAGCGGCGTCCGGAACTCATGGGAAATGTTGGCGAAGAAACGGGATTTGAGCCCGTCCATTTCCTTGAGATGGCGGGCCTCGAGGGATTCACGATGCAGCTGCTCGCGCAGGCGCGTGCGGTTGCGGCGCAGACGCTGCAGTCCCATCAGGAGGCCGAGGGCCACGAGCGCGTAAAAGGCGTAGGCCCAGTTGCTGCGCCAGAACGGCGGCGTGATGGTGATGTGCAATACGATGGGTTCGCGCGCAGCCGTTCCGAACGCGTCCTTGGCATTGACGGTCAGCGTATAGCTGCCCGGGGACAGATCGGTGCCGACGACGGTGCGCGTGCTGCCGAGGTCGATCCAGTCGTCGTGCACGCCCGCGAAACGGTAGCGATAGCGGTGCCGCTCCGGGGCCGCATATTCGAGCAGCGCAAAGGAGAGCGACAGGGAATTCCGGTTGTAGGGCAGCTCGAGGTGCTGCACGAGTTCCACCGGACGGTCGAGTTCATCGTCCTCTCCGAAGGCAAGGGATTTGTTGAGCACGCGAATATCGGTGCAGACCAGGCGACCGGAACTCGAAGGACGCCGCACACGCGTGTCCCCGATGGAGGTCAGTCCGGATATGCCTCCGACGAGCAGGATGTTGTCCTCTGTCATCGCCGCGGCGCGGGGATTGAACTGCCGGTTCCGTATGCCGTCCGCCGCACCGAAAACCTGCAGCGTGCCGTCCTTCAGGGTCAGCCGCGCCAATCCGGAGGATGTCACGATCCACAGGGTGCCCTGCGCATCCTCACGCAGCGCGCAGATCGTGTTGTCCGGAAGACCGTGCTCACGTGTGAGTGTGAATACGGGACCCTGCACGCGATCGACCAGCGTCAGCCCCCCGCTTACCGTCCCGGCCCAGAGACAGCCGTCGGACGTCCCGGTGAAACAGGAAATTTCGTCGCTGCGCAGATGCTCCTCGTCACCGGCGGCCATGGAGAAATGGGCCTGCTGCGACAGGTCATGCCCGTAGCGGTATATGCCGCCGCCCTCGGTGCCGACCCAGATGGAAAGACCGTCGTCGTAGACGGCGCGAATGCGGTTGTGTCGGATACGGTGCGGATCGGGAGAGGTGCTG
>CAJXSA010000425.1 GCA_913060595.1 uncultured Ignavibacteria bacterium | reverse complement strand
TACGGCGTCAACTCGACGCTGCAGGGCATCGACATGCTGAAGGTGAACTCCTACAAGCAGGGCGTCATCGACCGCCTGATCGAAAACTTCTCCGCGGCCATATCCGAACTGGAAAGCATTCGTGCGCAGATAAAGAGATAAGCGCGACGGTCTGATCGAATGGCAGCCCCGTGCGTCCTGGACGCACGGGGCTTTTCCGTTGCGATGGCCATAATGCGAAACACCCCCGCCGGAAACCGGCAGGGGTGTTTTCGCAGTCTGTGAAAGACGATTACTGAAGAGCCTCGATCGAGTTCTGCAGCAGCGCCTTCGCGTACTTGATATTGTGCACACCACCGGAGCGATCTTCGGTGATATACTTGTAGTTGTAAAGCGCACCGGCTTCGTCGGCGCTCAGCGTGATGGGCACCTTGGCATAGCCATCTTCGCCGATGATGTCCTTGTCCATGAGGATCTGCTTGAGGTCAGCGACGAGACCGTTGATCTCTGTGACCGCGCCGTTGATGTCGAAGTCCTCGGCACCGCTGTGGCAGCCTTCGCAGCCGTCCATATTGGGCGTCGTGCTGCCATGGTACTCATAGCCCATGCGCCAGGTATGCGCACCAGCCTGCGTGCCGTATGCAGCTGCCATGTGGCAGGTGACACAGCCGTCGCTGATCATCGTGGTGTGTGCGGTGTTGGTGTAGGGCAGGGAGCCCGGGACCTTGTAACCGCCCACGCCGGCGAGCAGGGCAGCCTGCGGACCATGATGCGGACCGTAGCGCTTGTTGGTGATTTCCATGTCCGGACCGCCAACTTCAGGAATGTCCGCGGGACGCGGGTGGTGGCAGTTGGCGCACAGGTTGGAAGTCCCGCGATCGTAGGTCTCGCCGGTTTCGAACATGAACGGCTCGGTGACCGTCAGTGCGTAATCGGACGTCGCATAATCGGTGTGCAGCTTGTGACAGGTGCGGCAGCCCACGGGAGTGGGGTTCGCAATCGTCGCGGCAACATCACCGGTCGCGAGGAATTCCATGAAGCCTTCATGCGTATGGCATTCGGCGCACGACGTCGTGGCGCGCTCGAAATTGCCGCCCATGAAATGCACGGATGCTTCGTACTGAAGCACCTTCGCCTTCACGTCGGTCGAGACGTCGTGGCACTGGATGCAGCCTGCGGTTCCGGCTTCGCCGGGATCGCCGGGATCACCCTTGTCGCCTTTCTCGCCCTTTTCGCCCTGCGGACCTGCGGGACCGACTGCTCCGTCAACGCCATCGGCGCCAGCGGGACCTTCGGGACCTTCACATGCACTGAGAGAAAACGCGAGGCATGCAAGCACAAACATACCGGCAATCGCACGAAGCATGGCGGGTAGTTTCATAACCTCTCCTGTAAATAATGGTGGGATTGTGGGTCATGGCCGATTGTACGGCTCATTGGTGGTCAATCAAGTGCAATTTCTGTATCTCTGTCTGCTGCGCTCACCCTGGAAAACTCGGGGTCAAAGTCCATAGAAACAAGGGTTAAGCATGTTCTGACCTGATAATACTCTATTTATCTGTCAGAAGCAAATATTAATTTCATGTCCTTTTTTCTCAAACTGCGCCGGGGGCTAAAAGCGAAAGGAATTTTCAGAGATGATTGTCGGGTATCAATGTAGGGATTATGATACATGCAGTCAAGTTTGTCGATAAAATTGTACCTCCGGTTTCCATTGCACGGTGTCCGAATAAATCAGTATTTTCTTTCATGTTGCGTTACGCGCAGTCATATCGTTCCATTTTCAACGGCCCCCGCTGGGGCGCGATCCTGATGATGTTCGTCATCGCTGCGGCGCAGGTGACGGCCGCACTGCATGTGCCCGTTCCCGAAAGCACCCCGGGGGATACCTGTTGCCCCGCAGAACTGGCCGCACACGCGACCTCGGCCGCTGCCGCCCACGACTGCTGTGACGCAGATATGCATGCCATTCACGGTGACACTCAGGACAGCGCAGCCGCGACCAGCGTCGAGCTGCATGAAGACTGCGAGGACTGCGCATCGGACTGCGAGACCGGCGACTGCGGCAGCGACTGCTGTCATCACCCGCCGCTCAACTCGCCCCTTCCAATCCCCGCACGACTCGTGAGCGACGCTTCGGCACCGTTCGTCGTCACCGGCACACTCTGCCTTTTCCCGAAACATATTCCCGCCCTCTTCCAGCCTCCGCGCGCCTGATTTCTCCCTTCCGTATTTCCCTACGTAATAATTGAAAGGAGAAATCCATGCGCAGTTATCCTGCTTTTGCAGGTGCGTTGCTGCAACGCATCATATTCCTGTTTTTCATCAGCCTCTTTCCCTGCACGCTCGTCGCGCAGGACGTCCATGGCATCGTCCGCGGCGACGACGGGACCGGCATTCGCCCGCTTCCCGGTGCACACGTGTACTGGACGGGAAGCAACACCGGTGTCATCACCGACGACCACGGTCACTTCTCTCTCCACGGTGAAGGCGTCACCGACCGCCGCCTGGTCATCAGCCACGTCGCCTTCGAACCCGTGACGCTGGCCGCCGTGTCCGGCAGCGAGATGGAAGTCCTCCTCACGCAGCCGCGCAGCGCCGAGGAAGTGGAAGTCTCGGCACAGGCGCCGGAGACCTATATCGCTCCGATGGTGCAGAAGACCGAGGTCATCACCTCCGAGGAGCTCGAGCACGCCGCCTGCTGCGACCTGTCCGGATGTTTCGGAACGACGTCCTCGGTGCAGCCCGAATCCATGGACATCATCACCGACACGCGGCAGCTGAGCATGCTCGGGCTGAGCGGCGTGTACACGCAGGTGCTGGTCGACGACGTGCCCTATCTCATGCAGGGACTGAACACACAGTTCGGCGTCAGCTTCATTCCCGGTCCCTTCATCGACCGCATCAGCGTCAGCAAAGGCGCCAACAGCGTGCTGCAGGGCAGCGAATCCTTCACCGGACTGATCAACGTCCAGCTGCATGAGAGCGACGAGAGCCTGCCGCTCTTTTTCAACGCTTTCACCAACAGTTTTCTGTCCCAGCAGTACAACGCGTATGTCATGCGGAGCTTCTGCAAGTGGAGCACCA
>CAJXSA010000424.1 GCA_913060595.1 uncultured Ignavibacteria bacterium | reverse complement strand
TTACCTGCACACGTACAGCAAGATCGTGACCGCGATCGTCGCGGCAGTGCTCCTGGCCTGGCTGCTGTACCGCTGGTGGCAGTCGCGACGCACGCCCGTGACGTCCTCACCCGAGGAGGAAAACAATGGTTGAATGGCTGTACGGCATCGACGTGGCGCTGTTCCGCTTCGGCAACGAGACCATTGCAAATCCGGCCGGGGACTGGTTTTTCCCCTTCATCACGAACCTCAAGAATTTCATCGTCCCGTATGCGCTGCTTCTGCTCGGCCTGCTCGTCTTCGGCAAGAAGCGGGGCGCACTGACGTTGCTTCTCATCGTGATCACCATCACCATCGCCGACCAGATGAGCAGTTTCGTCGTCAAGCCCTGGGTGGGCAGGCTCCGGCCCTGTCATGTGCTCGAGGACGTCCGTCTGCTCGTCGGCTGCGGGTCGGGCAAGTCCTTCACCTCATCGCACGCGACGAACAACTTCGCGCTCGCCGTCATCATTCAGCACATGTATCCCAGGGCGCGCTGGTATATCCTGACATGGGCCGCACTCGTCGCGTTCTCACGCGTGTATGTCGGCGTGCATTATCCGTCTGACATCATTGGCGGCGCCGTGCTGGGATCACTCATCGGATTCGGTGTCATTTTCCTCTACGAACAGGCGGTCCGTGGCGTCACCGCATGGCGGGCGCATCGCAGCGCAGGAAAGGAACAGTCATGAAACAGGACATCAGTGCTCAGTTCGTGATGCGCGAGGGCGGCGGAAGGCGCTACGAGAGAAGAACGCGACTCGCGCTCGCTGCGGCATCCGGCATACTCTTCGCGGCGGCGTTTCCCCCGGTGCCCACCGGTGTCACCGCGTTCGCGGCGCTGCTTCCCTTCCTCTTCCTTATGGAGGACATGGACTCATGGCGCGACGCCTTCCGCTGGTCATACCTGACCTTTCTCGTGGGAAATGCCGGGGCGATCTGGTGGATAAGCGGCTGGTGGGGCGATGATCCCTGGCTGAAAGCCGCGGGCGTGGCCGTCAATCTCATCCACCCGCTGTTTTTCATCGTTCCCGCGCTGCTGTATCACGCCGTGCGGAGGAGAATCGGAACGCTCGCAGCGGCAGGCGCCTTCCCGGTGCTGTGGACGGCATGGGAATGGCTGTCACATCTCCCGGAGCTTTCATTCCCGTGGCTTCTTCTCGCCAATACGCAGACCTATGACGTCGGCAACATACAGTTCATCGCCTACACCGGGGCATTCGGACTGAGTTTCTGGGTCGCAACCATCAACGCGCTGCTGTTCGTGATGACGCGGCAGCTGCTCTCGGGAGCGTGGACGCTGCGCTCAAAGCGCATGATCGCCACGGCGGCGATGCTGCTGCTCGCCGTCCTGCTGCCGAAGCTGCATTCGAGCCTCGTCATGCGCCATCCGCCGGCGGAGGAGGGCAGCGTGACCGTCGGAATCATTCAGCCCGACATCGATCCCTACGACAAGTGGGGGAGCGGGGATACGCCGCTCGGGAAACTGAAAGGACTGACGGCAGTGTACGACTCCCTCGCCGTCTTCCAGCCCGACCTGGTGCTGCTTCCGGAGACGGCCATTCCGTTCCGCATCCTGCAGCACAGCTACGGCGACGAGTGGCGGTGGCTGCGGCGGCATGTGGATTCCGTCGGCGTTCCGCTTCTCGCCGGCTTCCCGCACACGGTCTGGTACGAGAATCCCGCGACGGCGCCTTCCAGCGCGCGGCGCGTGAAGGGCAGCGACCTGCGCTACCACGATTATAACGCCGCCATGCTGGTCGAACCCGGGGAAGACATTCCGCAAATCTATCACAAGTCGCGTCTGACACCGCTGAGCGAACGCATTCCGTATCTCGATGCGCTGCCGTTCATGCAGGACGCGCTTTCCTGGGGAGTCGGCATAAGCAACTGGGGACTCGGCGAGGACACCACGGTGTTCCGCTTCCGCGGTTCCGAAGTGTCGTCCGGCATATGGGCGATGATTTGCTATGAAACGCTGTATCCGTCCTTTGTCGCAGGCTTCGCGAATCGCGGCGCCGACGTGTTCGCTGTGATCACCAACGACGGGTGGTTCGGGCCGTCATCCGGTCCGTACCAGCTGCTGCAGTATACGGTGCTGCGGGCGGTGGAAAATCGCCGCGCAGTGGCGCGCTGCGCGAATAACGGCGTTTCCGCCTTCATCGATCCCTTCGGCCGCGTTCGGCAGGCGACACCGCTGTACGAGCGTCTCGGGATCGTGCGGAGCATTCCGATCATTCGGGAGCGCACGTTTTACACGCGGCACGGGGACTGGTTTCCCCTGGGGATCACCGTGCTCGCGGGATTCATCATGCTGTTTACCATTATCGCAGGACATTACAGGAAATGACAGAAGCACGCATCGATCTGCGCAGCGATACCGTAACCATTCCCACGGCTGAAATGAAAGCGGCCATGACCGCCGCTCCGCTCGGTGACGACGTGTACGGAGAGGACCCTTCCGTCAACGCCTTGCAGGACGCGCTCGCCGCGCGCTTCGGCATGGAAGCCGGCCTGTTCGTTCCGACCGGTGTCATGAGCAACCAGATCGGCATCAAGGCGTGGACGCAACCCGGGGACGAAGTCATCGTCGAGAAGGAATCGCATATTTTCAATTACGAGACCGCGGCGCCCTCCATGATGTCTGCGGTGCAGCTGCACACCGTCGACAGCGATCTCGGGATTTTCGCGCTCGAGGACGTCGAGCGCGCCATCCGTCCTGGTGAGTACTACTACCCGCGCACATCGCTGGTATGCGTCGAGAACACGCACAATCGCTACGGCGGCACGCTGTATCCGGTCGAACGCATGCGTGAACTGCGCTCGTTCTGCGCGGAACGCGACATCCGTCTGCACCTTGACGGCGCCCGCATATGGAACGCGCATGCGTCGAGCGGGACGCCTCTCGAGGAGTACGGGCGTGCCGTGGATTCCATCTCCGTCTGTTTTTCCAAGGGACTCGGCGCGCCGGTCGGATCGATGCTCCTCGGTCCCGCGGATTTCATCGCCCGCGCACATAAGTACCGGAAGATCTTCGGCGGCGGCATGCGACAGGCC
>CAJXSA010000423.1 GCA_913060595.1 uncultured Ignavibacteria bacterium | reverse complement strand
CGACCGATACCAAGAATGCGACGGAGTAATCCACTCATGTCGTGGCACAGCCGGCATGTTGCGGCGTAAAATGAAGGACACATTCAGGGGGGATGGAAAGGTTCCATGATCTACGGAGAGGGTACCCAAAGCACGCGCTCGCGAAGCGACCCTATTCAAGCCTCCGCGATGATCCGTCAAATCCGTCCGATCCGCGTTCTTCCTAATCCGTACGATCCGTCAAATCCGTGTTCCCTCGCAGGGTGCCGAAGAAGCTTTTCAGCAGAGCGGTAGATCTGTCGTCCGATACGCCGGGAACGACATGGACGGTGTGGTTGAGGCGGTTGTCTTCAACGATGTTCCGCAGTGTTCCGCAGGCGCCGGCCTTGGCGTCATAGGCGCCGAAGACGAGGGTGGGGATGCGCGCGAGCACAATCGCGCCGGCGCACATCGCGCAGGGTTCGAGCGTGACGTACAGTGTGCAGTTTTCCAGCCACTTGCTGCCGAGAGTGTTGGCGGCTGCGGTGATGGCGATGATCTCTGCGTGTGCGGTGGGGTCGCGCAGCTGCTCGTTCTGGTTGCATCCCTTGCCGATGACCCGTCCCTCATGCACGACCACGGCGCCGACGGGCACTTCACCTTCTTCAAAGGCGCGTTCAGCAAGGTGCAGCGCCTGCTCCATCCATCGCTCGTGATCGGTCTGCATCAGCGAGTCACCAGCGAAGCGAGGACGGTCTGCTGCACTTCAAACAGCCGGCGGTTTTCGGCGGGAGTGACTTCGACGGAAGCGGGATACAGCGTGCATTCCATGAAACGCGACCCGGTGTCGAACACCACGACACGTATCACGGGCTGCGCGGCGCCGACGCGGTATTCGTACGCGGCGCTGATGCGGTCACCGACTTTGAACAGTTCCACCGGCTGCACGACGCTCACCGAGTCCTCGGCGTAGCGCTCCTTCAGGCTGAGGCTGACCCTGGCGACGGCGTCGATGCGTTCTTTCTTCAGTGTGGTGTACAGCGCGGGATCCATCTGCATGGGAGTGAAAGACAGTGATGCGCTGTAGTCCTCACGCACGAGCCAGAGCAGAATGGAGGGTGCGTTTTCAGGGTCGGAGGTTTTCTGCCAGCCATCGGGACGCAGCACGCGCAGCGTGCCATCCCGCGAAGCGATATAGTCCTGCGTCAGTTCCGCGGACGCCACGTAGCGGTATTTTGGCCATTCGGGTTCCTTGACGCTGACCGTCTCCTTCCCCCCGCCACAGGCGGTGAGCAGAAGCAGGACAGGGAGCAGCAGGGAGGGAAAGGTGCGCATGTTACTTCCCGTGAGAAAGAGGATAGTTCTTTTCCCCTGCAGCGATGGTGATGGGCAGGTCGTTCTCAGGCGGGGGAATCGGACAGTCGTAGCGCTCGTTGTACGCGCAGTACGGACTGTACGCATAGTTGAAATCCAGGAATACCGAGTCGGCCGCAACTTCGTCGATGTCGATGTAGCGTCCTCCGCCGTATGTCTCCACGCCCGAGGTGTTGTCGGTGAAGGGGATGAACCAGTAGTTGCCGTCACTGGTATCCTTCGGCGCGTACACCTGCACGGCATACTCCGTGCCGTCATACGTGAACGGCAGTTCGCCGATGTGCAGCATCTGCCTGGGACGGTCCTGCGAGGTGGCGATGATAACGTCCGCAGGCTCCGGCAGCGGTCGCAGTGCTGTGTGAAACACCCATTTCCTGTCGACTTCGAAATAATCGAGCCCGCTGAAGAACTCCATGTCCGAGGCTTTAATGGGGGTGTTGGGACTGGTCAGCAGATACTTGTCCTTCTCCAGCCTGTCCTTGCGCACCTCAAGTGAGTACACATCCGCATCTTCGAGCGCGTTCGCCGCGTCGTCGGATTTTTTCTCCGGTGTGCCGCATGCCGTCACAAGGAATACGAATGCCAGTACGGATGTAAAAACCGCGAGACGGCGCTCGCGGTATGTGGGAAATATCGTTGCGTGCATGAGTTTACTGTGTTCGTGAGAAATGCTTTTCCTCGAGCACCAGGCGCAGCGAAATGCGATGCGAGGCGTCCTTGAATTCGCTGAACAGGTCATTCTGTCCGAAAGCGTAATCAAGATACAATTTCGGCAGGTGAATTCCCGCACCGAAGGTGAGCAGCTGCTTCTTCTCGTGCTTGTCGTCGAAGAAAATGTCGCTCAGTCCCCCGCGCAGCGCGAAAATGTCCTTGAAGCGGTATTCGAGTCCGAAGCGCGGATTGACACTGACCGGACCGAGGTTGACCGTGGAGGCGAACTCGCGTCCCTCGGCCATCATCTCCAGGTCCAGCGCCGGCAGTATCGTGCCGCCCAATGCCTTGATGGCATAGGCCGCGCCGACGCGCAGCGTGGGGGAAACCAGCTCGTTGCGTCCCGTGCTCCATGCCATGAGCGTGGTGGTCACGTCCTGCACCGTGGCGCCGAGCATGAGCGCGTCGGTGGCGCGGTACTGTGCGCCGATGTCGAAGCCCACGCCCATGGCGTTTTCGTCGAGCAGGTCGCGGCGCAGCAGCTTCAGATTCACGCCAAGGGCGAGGCGCTCGTTGGCATTGTATGCATAGGTGAGATAGGCCACCCAGTCGGCGGCGCTGAAAGAAGTGACTTTCGAAGGATCGAGGCGGTCGTTGGGATCGAGCTGTCCGTTGCCGTCGAGATCGATGAGCGCGTTGCGGGTGTCGGGGATGTCGTCGACGCCGGAGCGCGTAATGGAGAGCGCCAGCGTGTACTTTTCACCGAAGGGCCAGGCCACACCACCATAGTTGTAGCTGAGCAGACCGCCGAAACGCTGCTCGTGCATGAGGCCGATTTCCGGGTAGGTGGTGCGCATCAGTCCCGCGGGATTCCAGTACGCCGCGGTGATGTCGTCCGCCGCCGCCACATGCGCGCCGCCCATGGCCAGTCCGCGACCGCCGAAGCCGGTGGCCATGAACTCGCCGCCGTACTTGGCGATTTCCGTCTGTGCCTGTGTCGCAGCGGAAAGCGTCAGCATGGCCGCCAGCGTCACGAAGAGCTTGAATTTGCGCATACGCCCTGCCCGTGGTGAGAAATACGAAGAAATATGGGGAAGA
>CAJXSA010000422.1 GCA_913060595.1 uncultured Ignavibacteria bacterium | reverse complement strand
TTCGTCGTCGACGATGACCGCTACCTGCTCACCGGGCAGCTGCTGCGCGTGTACAGCGGCTGGGAAGTGCTGGCCGCCGCGGGCAAGCCCCTGGGCATTCACCTCGTATTCCTCGGCGGGAATTCCCTGCAGTATTCGATAGAGTTCACCGAGTGGAGCACGCATGAGATCATCCGCGTGCTGCTGCTGTCGAAGTCCTTCGCCCGCGTGGCTGCGCAGCTCGTGCGCGACACTGCCGAGGGCATCCCGCATCTCCACACGGAAATCACCGGCCTCCTCCGCACCGCCCACGAAATGATGATGGAGCAGAACAACATCACCCGCGAACCCCCCGGGAAGGGGAGGAAGAAGGGTGATGCGCAGGCGTCGCTTTTCGATTGAGTATTACGGCATGAACTGAAAGGCAACCACGGTGTTCACAGAGGAAGCACAAAGGACACAAAGAAAAATTACATTGTGTCCTCTGTGCAAAACTCTGTGTACTTTGTGGTTGCCTTTTCTACGACGATGACCACCGAGCTTCTTCATAGCACCCCACATGACATCACCCGGGCGGCAGGGCTGCTGCGGGAGGGGATGCTGGTGGCGTTTCCGACGGAAACGGTGTACGGCCTGGGCGCGAACGCGCTCGATGAAGAGGCCGTGCGCAGGGTGTATGAAGTGAAGGGGCGACCGAAGGACAATCCCATGATCGTGCACGTGCACACCGTTGCGCAGGCGCGCGAGCTCATGCAGGTGGTGCCCGCGCTGTTCGCGGAGCTTACCAACGAGTTCTGGCCCGGTCCCCTGACGCTCATCGTGCGGCACAACGCCGCGGTGCCGGACGTGGTGACTGCAGGACTCGACACCGTCGCCCTGCGCATGCCCGATCATTCCATCACGCGTCAGTTGCTGCATGAAACGGCCGTGCCCGTGGCCGCGCCTTCGGCGAACATTTCCGGGAGGCCGTCTCCCACCGACGCCCGCACGGTGTACGCAGAGCTGCAGGGTCGCATCGCCGCGGTGCTGGACGGCGGAGACTGTCCCGTGGGCATCGAGAGCACCGTGCTGGATTTGACCACGCGGGAGCCGGTGATACTGCGTCCCGGCACCGTCACGCGCGAGGATCTCGAGGACGTAATACAGTCCCGCGTGCATTTCATTGAAAGCTACGAAGGCGCCCCGCGCTCTCCCGGCACCAAGTATCGTCATTACGCGCCCCGCGTGCCCGTGTACATCGTGCCGCACGACCCCGATCCCGCGGCCATGGACGCAGCGCTGCGTGCTGCCGTCGCCGCGCAGTCCCGTGCCGGCTGGCGCGTCGGACTGCTCGCCCCCGAGTGCTGGCACGACGCGGGCGCCACGCATTTCTCCTCCCTCCACGATGGCCGCGCCGTCGACTACGCCCGTCTCCTCTACGCCGGCCTCCGCACCCTCGACGACTGCGGCGTGGATGTGATTATCTGTCCCGGCATCGAAGCGGTGGGCGTGGGGTATGCGGTGATGAACCGACTGCTCAAAGCCGGGGAAATAATATAAAGGCAACCACAAAGGCAACCACAGCGGGCACAAAGGAAGCACAAAGGGCACAAAGGATTTTTTTGGGGTAGGAATGCATCGTACTCGGGAGAGTGCCTTGATCGAGCATCTGGACTTCCGTTCATTGTTGGCAAGAATTTGGACACAGGGGAATAGGGAGTTCCCATGCATCGAGAAGACATTAACGCAATTTCTTATGACGTGATAGGTTGTGCGTACCGCGTGCACACGAAGATCGGTCCGGGATTACTGGAATCGGTGTACGAAAAAAGTCTTGCGCATGAACTGGAGCAGAAGCATCACCGTGTTGATCGGCAGGTCGCTATTCCTGTCTACTATGACGGCAAAGATCTCGATGCGGTGTATCGACTCGATTTGCTGGTCGACAACGAAGTCATCGTCGAAGTCAAATCCGTCACCAAGATCCTCCCCGTCCACGAAGCACAGTTGCTGACATATCTGCGACTGGCCGGTAAGCAAGTCGGTCTTCTGCTCAACTTCAATGTGCGCAGCATGCGCCTGGGCATCGTCCGCCGCGTCCTATAAAATCCTTTGTGCCCTCTGTGCAAAACTTTGTGCCCTTTGTGGTTGCCTTTCTTTGTAAGTTATCGTAAGTTAGCCATATGTCTAAGCTCATCCGCTCCTTTATCGCCCTCTACCCCGACCCTGCTGTCCGAGAGCATATCGCGCAGTTTATCGGGTGCATGCGCGAGGGCGACCGCAGCTGCCGCTGGGAGCAGCCGGAGAAGGTGCATATCACCCTGAAGTTCCTGGGGGATGTGCTGCCGGAGACGCTGGATGCCATTGCGGCGGATCTGCGGCAGGAGATAATTCCGGGAGGGGAGATCGGTGCGGAGATCGATCGCACGGGCGCCTTCCCGAATATGCGCAGCCCGCGCATCGTATGGCTGGGCTTCAATGACACCGTCCCGCGCATTTTGTCCCTGCAGCGGCTGACGGAAGAGGCATGCGCGCGGCATGGACTCGAGCGCGAACAGAAGAAATTCACCCCTCATTTCACGGTGGGGCGCGTGCGGCGAGGGGCGCGGACCGAGGGTTTGGAAAATGCGCTGGCAGCGTGTAGTTTTCAGCCTGCCACGGTTCATTTTTCCGCCGTATGCATCATGGAAAGTACGCTCACTCCGAAGGGAGCGATTCACAGAGAACGCGCGCGCATCTCCCTGGTACCCGGGGACTGACAGCGGGGACGTTTCACCAATTCGAAGGAAACGATAATGGCTGAAGAAAACGGCAAGATGAAAGCACTCGATCTCGCGGTGTCGCAGATCGAGAAGAATTTCGGCAAGGGTTCGATCATGCGTTTGGGAGACGGCGTGATCGCGCAGGTCGAAACCATTCCCACCGGGTCGATTTCCCTGGACGCGGCCCTCGGCATCGGCGGCATTCCCCGCGGACGCATCGTGGAAATCTACGGTCCGGAATCCTCGGGCAAGACCACGGTCTGTCTGCATATCGTGGCGGAAGCGCAGAAGAGCGGCGGCATGGCGGCCTTCATCGACGCGGAGCATGCGCTGGACGTCGGCTACGCGCGCAAGATCGGCGTGGA
>CAJXSA010000421.1 GCA_913060595.1 uncultured Ignavibacteria bacterium | reverse complement strand
GGCTTCCTGCTGCGGCGGTGGCGGAGGGGTCTTCGTCGTCGTCTTCCGTGTCTGTGTTGTCTGCTCCCGCGTATTCTGCCGGGCTGCTGTCGTGCGGGATTCCGTGCGAACGTTCTCCGCAGAAGTGGATTCGTCCCGCGCAGGCGGCGGTGCGCTTTCCATAGAAGGATTCTCCTCTGCGTATGCCTCTTCCATTGCGGCGGGATCGTCCGCGGTCATGTCATCATCGACCGATGAGGGCATGTCACTGCCATCCGGGAGGCGTATCGCCGTGTAGAGAAGATCCGTGAATGCGGCCGTATCTACGACGCCGGCTCCATCTGTCCATTCGAGTTCACGAAGCGCGAAGGCACGTCGCATCGTATTCGGCAGCTCGGCATCGTTCATCTCGGCCTGCATGCCGTCTATCGTTTTCTCGCTGTGGAACAGGTTTCCCTTGTCATTGAAATACATGCGCATGCGGATATCGGCGATCATCGGGGGATTTTCACCGGGATTGACGCGCTTCTTTGCCTGTCCGTAATAATGGAAAAATGATCCGTCGTCGAAATAATAGCGGTTGCGTTCGGTGCTGCCGTCGGAATAGCGGAGGCGCTCGTCGATGAGCTGCACCTGTCCGGCCCTGCTGTACAGGGAAAGATCCAGCTGCGTATCCCCGTAGGCGAAGGTCGGTACGTTCCTGCGATCAAGCCGTCCGATCTCGCTCTGAATCACCGTCGCTCTCTTGCGTACCTCGAGCACCTGCCGCTCCAGGGGGGAGGCGGTCATCACCGGCGTCTCCTGGTCCTCCCAGAAACGGAGCTCGTCACATGATGAGAGCAGCAGCAGCATGAGCAGCGCCGTCAGTCGCATGGAAAATTTCGCAGAACGCATAGTCTATCCCGCCGAATGATGGACATGTCCTGAATAATCTACAAAAAAAAGACAGGCGATGGCACTATGCCACCGCCTGTCCTGAAACTGACGGACGCATCCCTCAGGAGCAGCCGCTGGTGGTCCCGCAATCCTCGCACACCGTGCATGCGCCGTTGCGCTTCACGCGGGAAGAACCGCAGGATTCGCACATCTCGCCGGTGTAACCCTGCGCGCGTGCGAGCATGATGGTGTCGTTGTCCTTGCGCGTCACACGCTTCTCCACCATGACGGGCTCGGGTTGCGGACGGGCGGCGTCGCCGTTCTCACGTTTCTTGCCCAGCGTGGGGGGCGTGTTGAAACTGGCGAGCGGCTGCTCGTTGGTTTCGTCAACCGATTTGACGTGCACGAAATCGGTGCGGCCCAGGTATTCGTAGCCGAGGACGCGGAAAACATAGTCGAGAATGGAGGTGGAGTTCTTGATGGCGTCGTGCCCGATGACAACGCCCGCGGGTTCAAAGCGCGTGAAGGTGAAAGAGTCGACCAGTTCGTCGAGGGGAACGCCGTACTGCAGCGCCTTCGACGTCAGCACCGCGAAACAGTTGAGCAGCCCCTTGAACGACGCGCCTTCCTTGTACATGTCGATGAAGATCTCACCGAGTTCTCCGTCGTCATACTCGCCGGTGCGGAGGAAGACCTTGTGCCCGCCCACCACGGCCTCGCGCACGAAACCGTGCCGCTTGGCCGGCAGCTTGCGGCGTTCGACGCGGTAGACGATTTTCTCCTGCACTTCCTTCGGTCCGATCTGCTCGTCGAAATCGAACTCGTCGCCCATCTCCGAGAGCGCCTCCGCTTCGGGATCGCTGATGGTGTTCAGCGGCTGCGAGAGCTTGCTGCCATCGCGGTAAATCGCGTTGGCCTTCAGCATGAGGCGCCACGAAAGCTCGTAGGCGCGTGTGACGTCGGCGATGGTGGCGTCCGCGGGCATGTTGATGGTCTTGGAAATCGCGCCGGAAATGAAGGGCTGTGCCGCCGCCATCATGCGGATATGTCCTTCGTATGCGATGAAGCGTTCACCGCGCTTGCCGCACTTGTTTGCGGTATCGAACACGGGGAGATCCGCGTTTTTCACATGCGGCGCGCCTTCTATCATCATCGTGCCGCACACGAACTCGTTCGCCTTCTCGACCTGCGCGTTGCTGTAACCGAGCGCGCGGAGGATGTCGAAGCCGGGATCGTCCAGCTGCTCGTCGGTGAAACCGAGACGGTGGCAGAACTGCTCACCGAGCACCCACTTGTTGAACGCCATGCGGATCTCGAAGACGGAATCCAGCTGCTGTTCGACCTTGTCGATGGCTTCCGCGGTGAAGCCCTTTTCCATCAGGCTGTTGCGGTTGATCTCCGGGCAGCCGGCCAGCGTGCCGTGACCCTTGATGTACTTCTCGATGTCCTCGATCTGTGCTCGCGTGTAGCCGAGGAATTCCAGCGCCTTTGGTACCGACTGATTGACAATCTTGAAGTAGCCGCCGCCGGCGAGTTTTTTGAACTTCACGATGGCGAAATCCGGCTCCACCCCCGTCGTGTCACAGTCCATGACCAGTCCGATGGTGCCGGTCGGCGCAAGCACGGAAACCTGCGCGTTGCGGTAGCCGTGCTGCTCTCCCATGGACAGCGCATCGTCCCAGCTCTCGCGCGCGGAACGCAGGATGTTCGCCGGACAGAGTTTCTCGTCGACGGGCATGGGCTTGATGCTCAGTCCCTCGTACTCGACCTCAGGTGCATGATGGGCGGCGCGACGATGGTTGCGAATCACGCGCAGCATGTGGTCGCGATTGGGCTCATAGCGCGGGAAGGCGCCGAGGTCACGCGCGATTTCCGCGGAAGCGGCGTAGGATTCACCCGTCATCAGCGCCGTGATGCCGCCCGCGAGTGCGCGTCCGCGATCGCTGTCGTACGGAACGCCGGCGACCATGAGCAGCGATCCGAGATTGGCGTACCCGAGTCCGAGCGTGCGAAACTGATAACTCTTCTCCGCGACCGAGCGGCTGGGAAACTGCGCCATCAGCACGGAAATCTCGAGCGTGAGCGTCCACAGGCGCACGGCATGACGGAAATCGTCGACCTTGAACTCGTGCTTCGCCTCATCCCAGAAGTGCTTGAGATTGAAGGATGCGAGATTGCAGGCCGTGTCGTCGAGGAACATGTATTCGGAGCAGGGATTGCTGGCATTGATGCGACCGTCGACCGGACAGGTATGCCACTCGTTG
>CAJXSA010000420.1 GCA_913060595.1 uncultured Ignavibacteria bacterium | reverse complement strand
CTGGCGGCGGTCGGTCTCCACCCGCCGGTAATAGCTGTGGATGAAAAGACCGAGTCCCGTAAGGAAGTACGCGAACGGCAGCAGTCTCGCCGCGTAGTCGAATTCCCATGGGATGCCGATACCGAAGAGCTTATTGTAGGACACCAGCGACACGACGGCAGCGAACAGTGTTCCACCGTACAGGACGGGCAGCAGCCAGCGGCGCTGTGTTACCGGACGCCGCACGGGAAAATGCAGGAAAAAGCTGATGAAAATCGGGGGTGCGATAATGCGGGCGAGCAGCTGCACGATGCTGAACGCAACAACTTTCCATTCCGGGTCATACAAGGCACTGAGGCTGAGCAGGGACAGTCCGAAATAGAACATCGTGAAAATGCCGTACCGGGCGAACTTTCGCTGTATGCTTCCCTGGGGACGGGCGATGAGGACGACATATCCGACCAGGAGGAAGCCGAAACCAAGAAGGAATTGTGCGAGATACGGGTAGTTGAACGTTTTCAGCACCTCGACGCGGTACGTGTGTAGTGTCCCGTCGCGGTCCACGAGGAACTCCGCCGTGCTGCCCGCATGATGTATGTTGAGCAGGTATGACGGACCGCGAGGATCGTTGATGCTCACATCGTCGATGCGGAGCAGAATGTCCCCATCCTTTATTCCTGCCCTGTCCGTCACGCCGCCGGGAACGATGTCGGTGATGATCAGCGTCTCGAAAATCTGGTCGTTCAGGTTGACGGCGAAGATACTGTCGTTCTGCTGCAGCGTTGCCACGATCTCACGGAATCGGTGATCCCTCTCGATGCCGAAACGGACGCTGTCCCCCGGCGCGGGCGTCACGATCAGCTGTTTCAGCTGCGATGTCTTCGAAACGGGATGCCCGTCGATCGCGACGAGTATGTCGCCCGCCTGGAGTCCTGCCCTGTCTGCAGGGCCGCCCGGTCGAACTTCGGTGACATGGATGCGCGTCGTATCCGAGAATTCCTGCGCCCATCTGCACTGATCGTTGCTCGGTACACGCCAGAACATGACGTGGAGAAAGTTGTACCCGCTGACGCCGAGGACGAGCAGGGCAAAGACCGTGTATATAACACGGATCCAGCGCTGCGATATGCGTTCAAATACAGTGTTCATGAGTCGGTCTCGCTTCGAGGCATCGACCTGCGCCTGTTTTCGGAGGGATACAGGGAATGTACAACGCCCGGAGTTCTGTTGAAATCGGAATCGACGTGCTTTTCATTACGGTCACACATGACGCCCGTGTCTTGCATCTGGCAGTGAATTATCCTATATCCGTTTCATACGACAAAATCCGTATACTGTTACACCGGGCACCCATCTTTCACCCTGCCTTCTTATGTCAATGCGACACACATCCCTCCTTCCGCAGACAACGCATTCCCGCATGCTGCTCAGCCTGTTGATCATCATCGTCGGGGGAGTGCTTGCGCTCCTGCTCTACCCTGCCGTGCATCCCTCCTCGGGCATGTCGTTCGAGCACGACGCAGGCGAAATGGAAACGCAGGTCGCACGGATGCTCACACACTTCGGTCTCGACCGCAGCGCGCATGACATAACCGCACGCCTTGTGATGAACAACGATGTCGTGCATGCCGTACTGGAGCGGTACCGGGCCCCGGAAGGGTATGCCCTGCTGCGTGAACGGGGAAACGGCTACAGCTGGACCATGCAAGTGCGTGAGAAAGATCCCGCCTCGGTCACGGTGAGTATCGGGCAGGGACCGGATGAGAAGCAGCTTCGGCGCATGATCGCAGGCGATCTCCAGCTCGCGTTTGACATGCATGGGAAGCTGCACCGCATTGATCTTCCAATTGAGGATTCTGTGCGCCTGGCGAGCAGAAGTCCGGCTGCGGCATTCAGGGAGCTCCGTGTCTTTCTGCTGACGCGGGCTGTCCCTCGACTCCTCGGTCCGATATCCCGTGTCGAGTCCGTCCCTGACAGCCTTTCATCGGCCACGGCGTTCAGCGGCATCACGTATTCCATGACACGACAGGCGTATCGCGTCGACCATCGGTTTTCCTGGACCGTCCACGACGACGTGCTGCAGGACTCTATCGATGTGGAGGCGGAGTTCAAGGGCAGCATGCTTGCGGCATTCAACCACACGTACAGGTCGATTGGCGACGTGGATGCCGGCGGTGATCTGACCGTGGTCAATCTCATCGAGATCGGTGTTTTCATCGCGCTCATCATCATCCTTGTTGTCGCAGGCTTCAGACGAATGCGAACCGACGAAATCGGTTTCTCCAGTGCGCTCGTCGTCGGCATCGGCACGACAATTCTTTTTTCCATATATCTCTTCCTCCAGGTGTTTTCCCAGATGGACCTCGATCTCGAGGCGGCGGCCTCCCTGCTCATCGCGCCCGTCATGGTCGGCGGCGGAATCACCCTGCTCTGGGCAGTCAGCGAAGCGGTCGGGCGGGAAACCTGGCGGGAGAAATTCATCTCGCTGGACCTCACCATGCGAGGACATGTGCTGCATTCTCGGGTTGGTCGTTCCGTGCTCGAAGGGACCGCTGCGGGAGTCATGCTGCTCCTTCTCGCGCTGCTTTCAGCCTGGGTGGTGTCCTTCTCGCGCACGGTATGGATGCCGCAGGAGAGCAACGACGCCTTCAGCTGGCTGGGCACGTCCCTGCCCGTCCTGTTCCTCGCCGGCGAAGCACTGATCAGCAACCTCGCGGGATTCGCTTTTTTCGTACTCTTCCTGCTGTCCCTGCTTCAGCAGCGTTTGCGACGCAGCGGCATCGTGCTTTCCGCGGGGACGATCATTCTTGTCGCCATCGACCTCCCGAATATTGTCCCCGTTCCTGAGGCGCTCATCGTGCAGCTTCCTGTTGTGTTCCTGCTCCTGCTGTTGTTCTACCGTACCGATGTGCTGACCACGCTGCTTGCGATGGTGACATTCTCGCTGCTGCAGCAAGGAATATTCATGCTGCTGCCGTGGAACACGGCGCTGCTGGATCAGGGAATGCTCCTGCTGGCGCTGCTTGGCGGCACCGTCCTCTACAGCATGATCACGATATCCACTCCTGACAGGCAGCTTGATTTCGAGGCGGTCGCGCCCCGTTTTCAGCGGCATATTTCTGAGCGCCAGCGGCTTGCCC
>CAJXSA010000419.1 GCA_913060595.1 uncultured Ignavibacteria bacterium | reverse complement strand
GGTGAGCGCCTGCCAGTCCTCGTTCGCGGGGGGCTACTCCGACGCATTCATCCTCCAGCTTGACGCCGCAGGCGGAATTACACTCCCGAATAGGCCCCCGGTTGCCGTGGCAAGTGCCAATCCGACTTCGGGCACGGTTCCATTGACCGTGCAGTTCACCGGCAGCAATTCCTCCGATCCGGAAAACGGACCGCTGACGTATCACTGGGATTTCGGTGACAACAGCTCGTCCACACTGGCGGATCCGTCGCATACGTATGCGACTCCCGGAACATACTCTGTCATCCTGACGGTCACCGACGATGCCAGCAATTCGAGCACGGCCTTCGTGACGATTGATGCGACGGCCGCTAGCAGCGGTGTCATGTACATCGCGGAGATGTACACCGAGCGCGTGCCGCAGCCGGGAAACAAAGAGCTGTGCCGCTGCCGGGTGCGCATCAAGGACGGCAACGGTGATCCCATGCACAACGTGTATGTCGAAATTTCCTGGACCGGTCCCAACAGCAATTACTGGTACGGCATTACAGGACCGAACGGCTGGTGTGGTGTTGAAACAGCAAAGGAGAGGGATCCCGTCGGTCTCTGGACGTTCTATATTGACGATGTGTACGAACCCGGCTACACCTACGATGCATCGCTCAACGCGGTATCATTGCCGTTTACCGAACCCACGCCAAAATCCGTGGCGGGACAGCGACCCGAGCGCGTGCGGCTGCATCAGAACTTCCCGAACCCGTTCAATCCGACGACGACGATCAGCTATGCCGTTCCGGCAGCGGGTCGGGTGCTCCTCCGCGTCTTTGATCTTCTCGGTCGCGAGCAGGCACTGCTCGTCGACGAAGAAAAAGATGCCGGAGAATTCCGTGTACTCTTCGATGGTTCGACGCTGCCTTCGGGTCCCTACGTTTACCAGCTGGAGTACAACGGCACCGTCCTGACGAGAAAAATGACCATGCTCAAATAACGCAGCACACACCATCGTAACGCCGCCCGTATCGACAGTGAAAACGCGCGGCGGCATCTGTGCCCGGACATAGGGGACAGCGTATAATAATTCCGCACTCGTGCGGAATTATTATACGCTAGAACAACGCTTTTTGTGGATCGGAATTCCATGCAATCACGGCGTACGCGGTTACTCCCAGCACGACCACGCCTGTGACAACTCCCACGATGACCCACGTGCCTGTGTCCGGATGCGATGTATACTGCAGCGGCGCAGACCGCTCCCGCACGGCGGCCTTGCGTTCGGCGTCCGCCCGCGTATTGCCATGGTCTTCCACGTACCGTTCGACGCTGCTGCGGTAGGACGCACAGCGTCGCTGCAGGGTCTGGATATGCCTCCGCAGCGCGCGGAGATCGTTCTCGCTGCTGCCTGCTTTTTTCAGGCGCTCGTAGCGCGCCTCAACCTTCGCGAGGTCCGCGCAGGGATACGTCGTGTATTCCTGAAGTGTCGTATCGTAGCTCTGCACGCAGCCTCCCAGGAGCAGAGCCATCGAGAGAAAAAGCGATAGAGCGCGAATGCGTGTCTGTGTGTATGACGATGATGCATGCATGGAACCTCCTAGTTCCCCTCCGGTCGCTGCGGCTGTTCGTTCATGGAGCGGGAAACGTGACTGAAACTATAGATTCGCAGGGCATCGACGGACTGCTCACCAGGGCGCCACTCCCCCTGAAAGGGATGTTCCTCTGTCACAAACGGCTGTCCCTCGATCACGTCGATTTCGTCAAAAGGGATTTCCCGGATCTCATCATGCTCTCCCCTGTCTACGAGTGACTCTTCGGAAACGAGGATGGTCACCGACTGGTCGCCGCACAGGGACAACCAGCAATCGAAGTCGCTGCCGTCCCGCAGCACGATATGCAGCGAGGGCACGCTCTCCCGCAAGGTCCGCGATGCGAACGACGGAGGCGTCGACGGCACCACCCCGTCGAGCGCGAGGCGCTGTGCGAGCAGACGCGCGTCATGCGGAATTGCCAGCGAATACACATGATCGTCATATTCCGGCCCGTTATCCGAAAGCGCCACGATGCCGCTGATGACGACACCCAATCCCCCGGCTGTCAAGACGAGCAGCCCACCCCCCCATGCATTACCTTCACTTGTCACCGCGGCCAGGCCAAGCCCTGTCGCAACAAGCGTCCCCAGGAATATGCCACCCGCCGCAGAGCTCTGGCCTTCGACAATCACCGTACGCAGGGAATCGAATGGAATCTCCTCCTGCACGTCCGTGCTGTACTCACCCGAGTAACCGTAGTGCCGCGTGTACGCGAATGTTATCCCATCCTCTCCGCTGGCAACGACGTCTCCCTCGAGTACGCGACCGGAGCGGAGATGCAGTGTGACATCCTCGATCTGGCCATGCGCCGCGGGTGCGAGAACGATACAGAGTGCGAACACGATACACGGAATTGCTGTTTTCATCTGGGACCTCTGCGTGTTGCGGGTTTCGGGAGTCATAATACCGCCTCCCCGACCCCCGCATGTCACGAGAATGTCAGTATACCGTCAGAAAGCGTCGAAAATGGGTGGTACCACCCATTGACATTCCCGTGCTCCGCCCGTAGCTTTTCACTGTCTATCCCTGCATCATTCATCTCCTCCCGCAGTGTCACCGCCGCGCATGCATTGCTGTGCCCCGGCGGACAGCTGTTTCCCTCAGAAAAAACATACAGGCAGTTCCTCCTGCACTGCCCGGTTCATCGCGACGCACAGTCCGACGCCGATCACACGCTCAACGCAAAAAACAGACGCAACGGATGAGAACGGCGACGAACGCCGCCATGTGGCGTGTTCCCGATCGATGACTGCACAACGAATTGGAAAAAGCTGGAGGCGACCATGCAACAGTATCATCACAGCCGGCACGTCCTCGGTGGCGTCTGCCTGCTGCTCCTGTCACTCGCCCTGTTCGTGCCATGCGGCAGCTGCATGGCACAGGAGTCACACGCATTCACATATCAGACCTGTAACGCTCACATGGAAAGCGCCGATGCCGTCGCATACGGAGCCGACGGCACCATTTTCCTGCTCGAGGAAAAAGGCGGGCTCTGGGCCTATCGCCGCGGAGCGGAGGGATTCACCGCGCTGGCCTATCACCCCGTATCACAGGACCACAACCGGATCACCGTCGCCC
>CAJXSA010000418.1 GCA_913060595.1 uncultured Ignavibacteria bacterium | reverse complement strand
GGGAATATTACCGGAATAGCGCAACAAAGACAAACTAGATTCGAAGACGATATCGCACTTCCATGCGTGCCCACACATAGCTTTCCACCGTCACGGTGACGCCGTCGGGACGCAGCCACATGTGCTCAAGGAGCGCATGCCCGGTGATGCCCCGGCCCGCATCCAGTTTCGCTTCCAGTATCGCGAGCGTGCCAATGTCCTTCCCTTCGCCACCGGCCGCATGCGACTCCCGGACATGCTGCAGCATGCCGCGCAGCACGACGGGATTCGAAACGCGGAACTGCACGCGCAGGAAGGGCGCGAGAAGGTTGCTCCAGTTCGCGATGCCGCCGCGCAGCTGCAGCAGGGTGTATATGAAGGATTCGCTCCATTTCGGCCAGCGCGCGAACACCGGAGAATACCGCTGATCGCCTTCCGCGCCATCACCACCGTCGAATCGTCCGCCGGAATACTGGTACATGCCCGCATCGGCCGTGAGCGCGTCCAGCGCGGACGGTCGCCAGGTCACATATGCGTACCACGACCAGGCGCGCTGCTGCAACGTGCCGAAACCGGAGAGCACGTCATACTTTCCCAGCTGCACATTTCCCTCTCCTGTCACGCCCCATTCTTTTCCACGTCCGTGACTGTACCGTGCCCCCAGGGTGTGCCGCGCGATGCCGGATATCAGATCGACACTGGCATTGTCCTGCAGGTCTTCGTGCGTGTAAAGATAGTATGCGGAAAAACGTCTGCTGCGCCCGGCGTCCCCCGCGTAGTGCACTCCCGCCCCGTCGGTGGGGACTTCCAGCAGCGCACGCTCGGCGTCGGCGACACGCGGCAGCACATCATCACGTGGCGGCTGATGCAGTGCGAAGCCGGTGACCGCATGCCCGGGCGCCACCTGCACATCGCAGCGCACGGCGTTGAAGTAAATGGACCGGGATCCATCCAGCGGTCCGCCGTCCATCACCGCGAAGCCTTCGTCGAACATCAGGTTCTGCCGGCCGACGGTCAGGGAAAGCGGGAGTGATTCCGGCTGCCAGCGCAGGAAGAGGTTTTCAACAAAAATCTCGTCGAGGGTGAAGTCTGGCGCCTCCCTGTGCCGATACCACCGGAAAAACTCATTCGCCAGGGCGACACGGATCTGCAGTTCCGGCATCGGAAGCCAGGTCGCACCGATGATGCTGCGATGACGGGAAAACAGTCCGACCCAGCCGTCCGAAGGAAACAGCCCTTCATCCCAGTACACGAGGCGGCTGCGGTGATCGAGATCGAAAGCGATCGTGGCATCCTGCTGGCCGCGGAGCGTACCCGTGAGCGCCAGGAGGAGGGCGAGAGCAGTAATGATGCGTGGCATGAAGGATTACTCGAAAATTCCCGAAGGGAAGAAATATCGGAGAATCCTGTCGGATGGACAAATCCCCGCCACCTCTGTTCCGGAACGGATCGGAGACGACGGGGATTTTTTCTCTGGTGGTACGGGGCCGCCTACTCCGACGGCGGAGGCGGCGGCATGAAACGGATTTCCGCACGCGGGAAAAGCATCGCGTCCTCCAGCACCGGGAAAGCCCCGGGTGCGAAACTCTGCGCGATAAGCTGCAGCACGGCCTGCACGTTCACCTTCGCGAAGTATCCGCGACCCGGAATCAGAATCCCGCCTGGTGGCTGCACATACCCCGCCTGCGGATCGTAATCGTATATCGCCAGCAGCGCGCCGGCGGGATTCTCCTGTATGCCCGCTGCGGGAACCGCACCGCAGGGACCGCCGATCAGGTTCCAGCCGCCGTACTCGTCCTGCAGCGTCATCTGCAGCACGGTCTCGTACGAACCGGTGACGACGATGGAGTCAGCCTTCGCAAACTTGAGCCAGTACCCGCGGCCGGGCCAGAGCGAGTCCGCCTCGACATACCCTTCCTCCGGCAGATACTCGTAGGCACTGCCGACGGCGTCCGGGAACACCGCGCTGACGGCATTTTCCTCGAGCGGTATGGGAAGGGACATGAGGTTCCATCCCTCCTTGTAACGGATCACGATGTCACCGCTGCGCCGCGTCGCCTGGAAATCGACGCCGGACTGATCCGCGGAAAGACCGTTGAAACTGCGTGACGGAGGAGTGAACGCAAAAAAGTCACTGCTGGGCGCGATACTGTAGTCGCCAGGGATAAGTCCGCTGACGATGTAATCGCCGTTCGCATCGGTAAAGGCCTCGGCGCTCATCGTTCCGACGACCACCATGCGCACGCCGCCCGCAGGGGCGCCGGCCGCGGTCTTCACCGTGCCGGAAATCTCATACGAGAGCGCGGGAACGACGTTGCAGACCACGTTGACCAGTATGCCCGCGTTGACGGCATTCCCCCCGATGACAACATTGTCGCTGTGCGTCCCGAGCGGAAGCTGCGTATTGGTGACGGCGACCTGTATGGAATCGGCGTTTCCGGAACCCGCCGACGGATCCACCGTGTACCACATGCCGCTGCTGCGGTTTGCGGTCCAGTCCAGCGTCTTCCCGCCGGCGTTCCGCAGATGGATATGCTGTGGTGCAGGGGCGGGACCGTTCTCGAACATGGTGAAGACCAGCTGCCGCGGGGACACATCGAGCACGGGAACGGGGTCCTCGACCTGGAACGGCTGTCCCTGGTCGCGTATCTGTGTCGTCGATGGTGCACGCACACGCACCACCGCACTGCTGGTTGGTGGAGCGTTCACCGCCCAGTCGAAATGCCCCGTGGCGGCCGGGACGGAAGTCGCGAGCACTTCGGGAAACGTCTTGCCGCCGTCACGGGAAAGCTCGACACGCACGTTCACAAGGCCGGTCGCCGTCCAGCGAATGCGTTCCGTCGCCCCGATCTGCCAGCGTTCACCGCCGGTCGGACGATGCAGGGTGATCGACGGGGGCCCGGGCTGGGAAGACGCATCGACAAAGTAGGCCGTGCTGCCGCGCAGATCACCGCTGCCGTGAAAGCCGCTGCCGGAGCGGTCAATGTCGTCGCCGTGCATCGGGTAGCGGGCCAGCATGCCCTGCTGTCCCCCGTTGAGCTCCACCCGGTGATTGTCGCCGATCTGATCGTCCGTGCGCGCCACACTCCAGAGACGCACCTCGTCGATGAGGCCGCTGAAGCCGTACGCGGTGTGCCCGGAAGAACGCGTATCCGCTGCGGC
>CAJXSA010000417.1 GCA_913060595.1 uncultured Ignavibacteria bacterium | reverse complement strand
GTCACGCCCGACGGAAATCCCCGCACGCGGGGCTATACCTGGATGCAGACCATCTCCGGATTTTTCGGCGTCGCCGCCTACGCCGTCGGCGCCACGCTCGGCAACTTCGTGCTCATTTACGCCGGCGCGGTGATCGTACTGCTCTTTTCCATCCTGCCACCGCTGTTCATCACCGAGGAGCGCGTGCAGGAAGAAGCGCCGGAGGAGTCCGACACCGATGCATCGGCGGGACACACACGCTGGGGACAGCTGCTGCGCATTTACTTCGCCCACGCGTTCTCCTGGCTGGGCATACAGACGATGTTCGTCTATATCATCGCGTACATACAGCAAAAACTCGCCCCCGGCAGCGATTTCGAGACGGGGCAGATCATCAGTATTTCCTTCCTCATCCTCAATACCGTCGGCTTCATCCTGCCCGTGACCGTGCTCGAGCCGCTGAGCGAGCGCGTGGGACGCGTGCGCGTGCACATGACTGCCGTCGCCGTCATGGCGCTCGGCTATCTCGGCATCGTCCTGATCGGAAAGACCGTCCTCGCGCTGTATGTGCTCATGGCCGTGGCCGGTGTCGGCTGGGCCGCCGTGGTGAGCCTCCCCTTCGCCATCATGTCCGAGAACGTCGCGAAAGGCCGCATGGGCTTTTTCATGGGCATCTTCAACCTCTCCGTCGTCATCCCCCAGCTCATCGTCAGCCTCGGCCTCGGCATCGTGATAAAGAACGCCGCCGACAAGAACATCATCTTCATCATCGCCGCGGTGTCGCTCGGGATTTCCGCGATTCTGTGGTTATTTGTCGCAGACCGGAAACCAGATAGCGATGCAAAAATGGAATAATGGAAAAATGGAAAGATCACACCGGGACGCAATCTTTCCATCCTTCCATCCTTCCTTCTTTCCTTCTTTCCATTAAAAACATCGCTCCCCCATCTGCAATTTGCAATCTGCCATTTGTAATCTGCAATCCTACTCCGGATCATCCACGAACGCGACGAACAAAGCCGCGAGCAGCATCGACACCCCGCCCGCGACAAGTGCGTAAATGGCTTCGCCTGCGAAGAGGTGACGCACCATCAGTCCGAGGATGGAGGCGGCGACGATCTGCGGCAGGACGATGAAGAAATTGAATATGCCCATGTACACACCCATTTTCTCCGGAGGCAGGGAGCCGGCCAGGATGGCGTAGGGCATGGAGAGTATCGATGCCCAGGCGAGTCCGATGGCGAGCTCGCTGACGAGCAGCAGCATCGGATCGGTGATGACGTAGAAGGAAGCCAGGCCGAGTCCCCCGATCGCGAGGCTGATGCCGTGGATGCTCTTGCGGCTGACGCGCTTCCCCATCCAGATGATCACGAAGGCCATCACCGCGGCGAAGCCGTTGTAAACGGCCATGAGCACGCCCACCCAGTCCGCACCTTCGTTATACAGCGCCGAGGTGGGATCCGACGTACCGTAGATATGCTGGGTGACGGCAGCGGTGGAGTAAATCCACATCGCGAACAGCGCGAACCATGAGAAGAACTGCACGACGGCGAGCTGCAGCATGGTTTTCGGCATCTGCCGTATCGAGGAGAATATTTCCGTGACCGCATGCCAGGCGCCGCCGCCTTCCCGCTTCATTTCCTCGAAGGCCGCGAGATCCTCCGGCGGATACTCGCGCGTGCGGAACACCGTCCAGCCTACCGCGGCGAGGAAAGCAGCCGCGCCGGCGTAAAAGGCGAAGCGCACGGAGTCGGGGATTTCCCCTTCTGGCGCGGTGTTGCTGACGCCGAGCCAGTTGGTCAGCACCCAGGGCAGCGCGGAGGCGACGATGGCCCCGGTGCCGATGAAAAAGCTCTGCACGGCGAAGCCCGTGGTGCGCTGCTCCGACGGCAGCAGGTCCGCCACCAGAGCCCGGAACGGCTCCATCGAGATGTTCATCGAGGCATCCATGATCCACAGCATGCCTGCCGCCACCCACAGCGCCGGCGAATTCGGCATGATGATCAGCGCCACGGAGGCCAGTATCGCGCCTACGAGGAAGTATGGCCGCCGGCGGCCGAGCCGGCCCCAGGTGCGGTCGCTCATGTACCCTATGATGGGCTGCACCAGCAGTCCCGTTGCCGGCGCGGCGATCCAGAGAACCGGGATGGCGTCGATGCTCGCGCCCAGGGTTTCGAAAATGCGACTGACGTTGGCATTCTGCAGGGCGAAGCCGAACTGAATGCCGAGAAAGCCGAAACTCATGTTCCAGATCTGCCAGAAGCCCAGCCGGGGTTTGTCCGCGTGTGCCATAATCCTCGGGTTTTCATATTGGATGCGTTGGCCGTAAATTATTTCTATTTCTCGTGAAAAACCACGTGATGCCATGAACGACCGCACGCTCTTCCTCCTCCTCTATTTCGCCACGCCCGTGACCCTGGTTTTCGGACTGCTCGTCATGTATTTGCTCATCGGCGATCACCCCTGGTTCATGTCCATGGCCGTCGGCTACACCGTCCTCCTCGCCGTGCTGTACGTGGTGAAGCTCAGCGTGTTCAAGAAGCTGATGCGGAAAAAACCGAAGGCGGAATCGGAGGCCTCCGATGGCTGAGGTTCGCTTCACCGGCGTCAGCAAGTCGTATGGGAGTAATCCTCCGACCATCCCCAATCTGAACCTGGAGATACGGGACGGCGAATTCATGGTGCTGGTCGGTCCTTCCGGCTGTGGGAAATCCACCACGCTGCGCATGGTGGCCGGACTCGAAGACGTGTCTGGCGGCGACCTGCATATCGGAGACCGCCGCGTCAACGACGTCGCCCCGAAAGACCGCGACATCGCGATGGTGTTTCAGAACTACGCGCTGTACCCCCACATGAACGTGCGCGAGAACATGGCTTTCGGACTCAAACTGCGCAAGTTCGATCGCGCGGAAATCGCTGCGCGCGTCGACGAAGCCGCCGACCTGCTGGAAATCGCCGACCTGCTGGACCGTAAACCGAAGGAACTTTCCGGCGGACAGCGACAGCGCGTCGCGCTCGGACGCGCCATCGTCCGCAAGCCGACCGTCTTCCTCTTCGACGAACCCCTTTCCAATCTCGACGCGAAACTGCGCGTGCAGATGCGCACGGAAATCAAGAAGCTGCATCGCCGTCTGAATACAACCATGATTTACGTCACCCATGATCAGGTGGAAGCCATGACC
>CAJXSA010000416.1 GCA_913060595.1 uncultured Ignavibacteria bacterium | reverse complement strand
ATCGCTGCCGCCTCGGTGTTTTTTTCTGCGCGTTTCGGGGAAGTTACTGAGGCATCAGCCGCACGGTGTTGTCGGGGAAGTTGAACTGCACTGACTGCATGCGCGTAAAGAAATCGTTGCCCAGCAGCACGGGGACGCTGGAGTCGGGCAGCGTGCTGAATACCGGCAGCTCGCCGATGTGCAGGGGGACGTCCTCGAATTCTGCCTCGCCGATCGTGACGGCAGCGTTTTCGGCCTGTCGCACGGTGACGCTTTTCCCGTCGAGCGTGGTGATGTTCTGCGTCGATCCCGGGACCGCCGCAGCGCCGGTGGCGCGCACGGTTTTCACGGGAATGTATGACGCGGGGGAGCCGGTATCGAAGAGGAAATCGGCTTTCTGCCCGTTCATTGTGCCCGCAGCCATGACATAGCCTTTGACGAGATTCATCGGACAGTCAACTGCCCCGGTCACGTTTTTCCGTGCGCGGCTTTTGAGCATGAGGCGCGGACTGTCACCGAAGGTGAAAAGTGCGATTTCAGCGCGGCGAAGCATGTCCGTGCCGAACACTCCGGCGATGGGTTTCCCCGCGATGGCGGGCATGTCGTCGAGCACGACCACGGATGCGTCGGTGAATTCCAGTCCGCCGACTTTCATGCTCCCCAGCTTCGCCTTCCCGACGATTTCAGCAGACAATCCAAATCCGCCGAGGGCGGTGTGGAAGCGCGGCCGCGCGAGAGGATCGGCGTTGCTCTGCAGTTTTTTGATTTCCGTCGTGCCCGCGTAGGCCTTGCTCACGGCGGTGGTCGCCACGGCCAGGTCCACGGCGAACCAGGCGGTGTTCCCGTCAGGCATGACGGTCTCGGCGAGCAGATATCCGTCTTCACGAGATAGTGTCATTTCGCCGTACACACTCTGTGCGACGGCGGTGCCGGCAAACAGGAGTGCAAATATTGCAGCGAGTACAGCAGTACGTTTCATGAGTGTGACTCCGGTTGTACGATACAGGGAATGGCGGCAGGGCAATTCCGCCTTACTCATCCGGTATACGGGAGGCCGCGGAGAAAGATTCACCGCGGCCTGTCCGTTTTTATTCTTCTTCTATGGAGATCGAACCGAAGCTGCTTTTGATGACGAGTTTGTCCTTCCCGGAGCCCACGACGCCCACTTTCTTCTCTC
Source organism: uncultured Ignavibacteria bacterium (assembly GCA_913060595.1). Taxonomy (GTDB): domain Bacteria; phylum Bacteroidota; class Ignavibacteria; order SZUA-365; family SZUA-365; genus BM516. Next base: position 2,008 of record CAJXSA010000416.1, on the reverse strand, counting down.
CCATCGCCCCGGGACCTTTTTTCCCGACGTCCTTCATCTCGTAATCGGAATCGATGGATCCGAAGGAAGAGGTCGCCTCGATGCGGCCGGCGAACTGCCGGTGCAGCGTCAGATCGATGCTGCCGTAGCTGCTGGTGATTTCCCCGTTGCGCATGCCGCTGATGGTCAGCGAGCCCATCGAGGAGGTGACTTCGAGTGTGCCCTTCACGTCGGAGATCTCCACGTCGCCGTAGGAGCTGTGGATTTTCCCGCCGTCGATATGCCGGGCGATGATCTCGCCCATTTTTGCCTCCAGTTCGAGCGACCCCTTGATGGCCGCGAGCGTGATATCACCGAAGGAATTCCGCGCGCGCACGTTGGCGCACTTTGTGATTTCCACGCTGCCGAACCCGCAGTCCGCCATCACCCGGCCGGTGATGCCTTTCACGTTGACGTCACCGAACTTGCTCTCCAGGTCGAGTTTCCCTCCGGACGGCATGGTGACGGTGACATCGATGCTGATGCTGTGGTCATCCTCGTCCATTTCCTTCGGCAGTGCGGTACGGACCGTAACACTGTTCTTGTTGCCCTTGATCTCGACGCGCGTCGCTTCCGCGAGCCGCTTCGCCTCTGCCTCCGAGTCGCTGCCGGCCGTGATGCCGACGACGACGGTGACGGTGTTGCCGCGCGCAGGATTCACGCGTACGGTGCCGAAGCGCGTGTCGATTTCAACTGCCGGTTTCGCGGTGGTGTTGTAGGATTCCTTGATGACGCGGTCGTATTCCTGCGCCTGCAGGGGCAGGGCGGCGCACAGCGCCAGGGTGAGTATGCTGATGAGCGTTTTCATGATCGTATCCCTCTATTGAGCTCGTGAAACCATTGCCTGCAGGGTGTGCTGGAGGTCGGTATACGCAGCGAGCAGGTAATGCTGCACCTCCGGGTGTGCGCCGTTTTTCTTCAGGGCTGTCTTGCATTCGTCGATGGACTCCCGCAGCAGGGCGATTTTATCCTTCTGCAGCGCGACGAACTGCGGATCGAGATCCGCCTCGCTTTCCTCGGCCAGCACCGAGAGCTTGCCAATGGCGCGCTCGTAATAGAAGATGGCCTGCTCGATGTCGCTCTGGGCGTCGAGAAGGCGCTCATTTCTGTCCTGCGACGCCGCGGGCTGATCGTGCTGCCGTGCGTAATCGCTCAGCAGATACCAGCTCATGGCGGCGCCCACGAGGATGACGGCCGCGTACAGCATGAGATTGAGGGCGGGCATGCGGAAGGATTGCGTCAGGCGGGAGAGGAAACTGTTCGCTTCCTGTGACGGGGCTGAACGCTGTTCCTCGCGCAGGGCCTCCTCGATGCGCGGCCAGAGCGCGTCGTCCGGTTCGCGTTCCGGCAGCCGCCGCACGGCGCGCTCGATGTCGTCGGAACGATGCTGCTGTGTCATGCTTCCACCTCGATGTCATGAATGCCGCGCTGCGCCAGGCGTTCTTTCAGCCTCGTGCGCGCGCGATGGTATGAAGATTTGGACGTGCCCGTGCTGATGCGCAGCACGTCGGCGATTTCCCCGTGCGTCATGCCCTTCTCCGCGTACAGGATGAACACCGCCTTCTGAAGGTCGGGCAGGCCGGCGATTTCCTCCTCGAGAATGTCCCGCAGCAGGACGTCGCCGCCGGCGCCGGGATTGTGCGGATGCGTGTGCTCGTCCTGGAAGTCCATGCTGCGCTCGGTGCTGCGCTTCGGCCGCGTGCTGCTGATGCACGCGTTCATGAGAATGCGGTACATCCAGGAAGAGAACTGCGCGTCGCGGCGGAAGCTGCCGATGCCGCGGTACATGCTGACAAAGGCGTCCTGCAGCGTGTCCTCGGCATCCTCGCGGTTGCCGTGGAAACGGTAGGCCAGCGAGTACAGCGGGGTTTTCCACTGCTCGTACAGTTCGCGGAAGGCGAAAATGTCGCCGCCTACGCAGCGGTCGAGCAGCGTGTCATCTACGTGGGCAGCAGGGACGGACATGGCGGTCACTGTTGGAATCGGGGTG
>CAJXSA010000415.1 GCA_913060595.1 uncultured Ignavibacteria bacterium | reverse complement strand
CGATGATCAATGAGCAGACCACGACAGGGAACGTCGACATCGTGGATCGTGCGAAAGTACCCGGCCGTCCCGTCAAGCCCAATCGCCCGATGAACATGATACTGGGCATTCTCGTCGGCCTCGGTCTCGGTTTCGGCGTGGCCATCCTTCTGCGCTACCTTGACACGACCATCCGCAGTCCTGAAGATGTCGAGAAGCTGGGCATCCCCGTGCTGTCGTTCATTCCCACGTTCGGGGCGGAGGACAACCAGCTTGACCGCAATCAGACGCTCGTGACACTGACGGCTCCGCAGTCGCCACCGAGTGAGTCCTATCGCACCATGCGCACCTCGATAGAGAATTCCCTTCCCGACCACGGGAAATCGAAGGCCGTCGTGTTCTCCAGTCCGGCGCCCAAGGAAGGAAAATCCACGGCCATCGCGAACCTCGCCGTGAGCGCTGCGAACAGCGGACGCAAGGTGCTCCTCGTCGACGCCGATCTCCGGCGTCCCGTGCAGCATCAGATCTTCGAGGTGGACCGTGAGCCCGGCCTTTCCAATGCGCTGATCGGTGAAATGCCGGTGAACCAGTGCATCAAGAAGACCATGGTGCCCGGACTGCATATCATCCCCTGCGGCAATATCCCCAGCCATCCGGCGGAACTTCTGGGTTCTGCCAAGATGGAGAAATTCGTCACACTGGTCCGCCAGTACTACGACCTGGTGCTCTTCGATGCGCCTCCCGTCATCGCGATGGCCGACACGCTTGTGCTCGCGAAATACACGGACGGAGCTGTGCTCATCGTATCCGCGGATCAGACCAAGTCCCTGGGACTCGAGAAGGCCAACGAGATGCTGCAGTCCAATAACGCGAACATCATCGGTGTCGTCGTCAACCGCTTCAACGCGAACAAGGTGTACTACTCGTACTACCGTTACTACTACCAGAATTATTACTACTATTCGACGGACGGCGAACGAAAGTCGAAACGCGTCAAGAAGCGCAAGTCGCCGGATCGCGAGAAGCAGGAAGCGACGTGATCCCACGGGCGACCATCATTCGCATGCAAAGCCCCCGACCCCAGCGGCCGGGGGCTTTTCCGTACAGCACGGTTGCGAATGCGCCCCGAACCGTTCCCCGCGGTCGCGCCGCTTTTCCCGTCGCAGCGGATTGGGTTTCAGACGAAAAAGACCTATTTTTCCATGCTCCTGCCGGGAATTGCCCGCCTGGACAGTAACACCAACCACAACACATGCATAACGTACAATGATACGAGACAGCTATATCAAGACGGTCATCGAACCGTTCAAAATCAAGACCGTTGAGCCGATCAAGTTCACCACCCACGAGGAGCGTGCGCGCCATCTCGAAGAAGCAGGGTGGAATCCGTTCCTCATTGACGCCGAGAACGTGCTCATCGATCTGCTGACCGACAGCGGCACGTCCGCCATGAGTTCGCGTCAGTGGGCCGGCATGCTCGACGGCGACGAATCGTACGCGGGGTCGCGCAGCTTCTTCCGCATGCGCGACATGGTGCACAAGATCACCGGAATGAAGCATATCATTCCGACGCATCAGGGCCGCGCCGCCGAGAAAATCCTGTTCTCCATCGTTGGCGGGAAGGACAAGGTCGTTCCCAACAACACCCATTTTGACACCACCCGGGCCAACGTCGAGTTCTCCGGCGCCCTCGCCATCGACTGCCTCAACGCGGACGGCAAGAAGCCCGAGGTGATCGCGGATTTCAAGGGAAACATGGATATCGAAAAGCTCGAAGCGGTGATCCAGGAATACGGTGTCGAGCGCATACCGCTGGTGATGATCACGGTCACTAACAACAGCGGCGGCGGTCAGCCGGTGTCGCTCGAAAACATCCGCCAGACCCGCGCCGTCTGCGACAAGTATGGTCTGCCCCTGTTCATGGATGCCTGCCGCTTCGCGGAAAACGCGTATTTCATCAAGCTGCGCGAAGAGGGATACGCGGATAAAACGCCGCTTGAAATCTCCCAGGAAATGTTCTCCTATGCGGACGGTGTCACCATGTCGGCGAAGAAGGATGCGCTGGTCAATATCGGCGGCTTCCTCGCACTCAACGACGACGACATGGCGGTGCACTGTCGTAACCTGCTCATCGTCACCGAGGGCTTTCCCACTTACGGCGGCCTTGCAGGACGTGACCTGGAGGCGATTGCGCAGGGACTCGAGGAAATTCTCGACGAAGACTACCTGCAGTACCGCATCAAGAGCACGGAATACCTCGGCAGGAAGCTGACGGAACTCGGTGTTCCCATCCTCATGCCGCCGGGCGGCCATGCCATTTACCTCGACGCGAAACGTTTCTGCCCGCATATCCCGCAGGAGCAGTTCCCGGCACAGGCCATCACCTGTGCGCTGTATCTCGACGGCGGCCTGCGGGCGGTCGAAATCGGCAGCGTGATGTTCGGACGGACCGAGAACGGCAGCTTCGTCGCCCCGGATCTCGAACTCGTCCGGCTCGCCATCCCGCGCCGTGTGTACACGCAGAGCCATATCGACTACGTGATCGAAGTGGTCAAGCATGTGCATGATCGCCGGGATGAACTCAAAGGACTGAAGCTGACCTACGAAGCGCCCATGCTTCGTCACTTTACCGCACGCTTCGCCATCGCCGACTGATTTTCCGCGTCGGCAGCAAGGCAGTACACGGTGCCGCAGCTGTTCGCCCCTGTGCGGGCGAACGCTGCGCCGCCGCGCAGCCTGCATGCCCGGGAAAGGGCAGGCGACCTCCATGTTTCATTCTGAGGTGTTCGGCACGTGAGGAGAGTACTCTATGTACATCACGGGAAAGGGATCGGCGGGGCGCCGCTGAGCCTGCTCTACCTCATTCGCGGACTCGATCGCAGCCGGTACGAGCCGGCGGTGCTCTGCATCCATGACGGCGAAGCGGCCGATCTCTACCGCAGGGAAGGCATCGAGACCATCGTGGACAGCAGTCTGCACGATTTCAGTCACACGAACGTGCTCTGGTATCCTCTGTGGCAGCTGCCGAAAATACTGCTCCGTCTCTGGCAGTACCCCTTCACGCGTCATCGTTTCGCCAAGTTTCTGCGCAGCCGGCAGGTGGACCTCATCCATCTGAACACGTCGACACTCACGGCATTCGCACTCGCCGCGCGTGCGCAGAACATCCCCGTCGTCTGGCATAT
>CAJXSA010000414.1 GCA_913060595.1 uncultured Ignavibacteria bacterium | reverse complement strand
GCTGGATCAGCTGAAAAAGCTACTGGCAGCGGTATGAATATAATAGAGAAGTCGGATTCCCCCTCCGGTCGACCACATCCCTGCATGGATGTAACTTTTTCCGTGGGATTCACCGAACGAGAACGAAGGCACCCCAGATGGTGGGCGTATTCCACTGTTTCCGAATCTGCTGCTGTGCCGATCGGTACGCGGCGTCCACATCCCCGGATGCGAGATACCGTTCGTAAAACGCCGTCATGAGCACGGTTGTTGCCCGATCGCTGACCGGCCAGAGGCTCATCAGCACGGCCTGCGCCCCGGCAACGAGCATGGCACGCTGCAGGCCGTAGACACCTTCTCCGATGCGCACCGTGCCCAGTCCGGTATTGCATGCCGACAGCACGACCAGTCTTGTCGACTGCAAATCCAGATGCATCGCCTCGGACGCCGTCAGAACCCCGTCGGAGCCGGAGGATGCGGGAAGCTGCGGTGCGGATGCCGTGGAGGCACCCGCCAGCAGAAGTCCGCTGCGCAGCAGGGGAAAGCGCTGTACATCGTCATCCGTATAGCCACCCGGGATCATGCTGGCGTCGTTGGAGCTGCCACGGTTGCGATCGACGAAATACCCGTGTGTCGCAATATGTAAGATGCCCGGGTGAGCAGCCTTCAGAAGGGTGTCTTCGGATGCATCTCGTCCGAGCAGCTCACGACAGTGGTAGCCGTCCGCACGCAGCAGCGCTGCGATCATCTGAACCTCATCCTTTGTTCCGGGTAGCGGTGGAATCGTGCTGCCATTCCCGTATGCGGGAAAGCCGAGGAGCAGCGCGGTTTTTTCACTCCGTGTATTGCTCTGCAGCGTTGCGATGTCCGCGGTAGAGGTGACGAGACGGATGTCGAGCGAATCGAGAAGGAAGCCGCCTCCCGGATGGGGAAGCGTCAGCGGATTGATGAGATAGTATACGCCGTCCCCTGAAAGATAGACCCTGTCGATCCCCTTCAATGCCTGGTCCAAGGGCGCCCAGAAACGCCGGTACAACACGACGTCCCGCGCGTCTTTGCGCATGCAGCTCCGGTAGTAGGAGAGCAGATAATCCTCCAGCTTTTCTGCATCGGGGATGTGCACCAGTATGGGAGCGTCCCTGCAGTCCGGAGTACAGATCAGTGCGGCATATGCCACCCGCTCTGTCCATGCCGTATCGTACACCTCATAACGCAGAATCTCGATTGCCGCCTCTCCGAGGCGCAGACGGTCGCGGATCCGGGTCCAGTCCGGTCGATCCTGTCCGTAGACATCCTTGAACTCTTCCGAGGCCAGACAGAGCGTCCGTTCTGCCCTGTTGCAGGCCTGCAGAATGGAATCGACGTTGAGGCCAAGCTGTTCACGCGCCCGCTGTCGCAGGCGAAGCAGGCCTACGGTTTGCAGCTTCATCTGTTCCCAACGGCGGAACGAAGCGATCAGTGCCGTATCGGAAGAAGCAAGAATGCGTTCCCGCACTCGCCGCGTGTTCCGGAAAAGGATGCCTTTGATCGCCAGCTGCAGGTCATACATGTCCGCTGCGATTCCGGGCCGCGTCGCGATCCGGCGGACTGCAAACGCGTTGAAGCTGTTCAGGTTGTGTCGGAGCCTCGCGGCGTAGTCCGTCTTTTCCTTCTCGCTGAGCGCCGGGAAATTCATTTCGAGAAACTCCAGCAGTGTGCGGACCATGCGGAGATGCAGCGGTTCCGCTTCCTCGAGACGATTCATGGCCGTGTACAGCATCGCGAGGTTGCCGAGATAGGTCACGAAATCCGGGTTTTTATCGCCGAGGATTTCTCTCCGAATGTTCATCGCCTCTCTATACAGACGCTCCGCCTCCGTCGTGTTTCCCATACGCCAGTTCCACGAACCGAGATTATTCAGATCATTCGCGTAGGAGGGATGCCCTGGACCCAGTAACGCCCGATCGATGTCGCGGCTTCTGGTGAACAGAGGCTCCGCGTCACGGTAGCGCCCGGCTTCCATATACAGCATGGCGAGGTTGTTCATTACCGTCGCTGCGCTCTGCGAGCTGTCCGTTCCCTGCAGTCGATGAAGGTCCAGTGCATGCAGATAATACCGCTCCGCATCGTCCCAACGACCAGTTTTCTTGTACAGGTGGGCAAGATTGTTCACGATAACGATATTACGCCGGGAGTCGTGAATCGCCCTGACACTGTCGGCACGCAGAACCTCCAGATAGCGGTCTTCCGCCTCCTTGTAGCGTCCCATGCTCATGTATAGACCGGCGAGATTGTTGAGGGCCAGGATATAAGGCGGTTCCGTCGTCCCGTACAGGGGACCGCTGCGGCGCATGACCTCCAGCAGGGTGATTTCAGCTTCCCCGTATTTACCGTTTTTATACTGCAGCATCCCCAGATTTCCAAGCCATGTGAGCGTGTTCTCTCCTTCCTCCCCTTCACTCACGCGAAGTTCATGGAGCAGCCCTGGGATAAGTGATTCCGCCTCTACGTAGCGTCCCATGGCATAAAGCAGGTTCCCCTCGTCCATCAATGCACCTCCGCGTTCCGGATGGCCGGCCGGAAACAACCTGGTTCGCAAATCGATACAACGCTTGTAATCTGCGAGGGCTTCGTCCCGTCGCCCCAGGTCCTCCGCACACCAGCCACGCAGCTGCAAGGTGACCGCGCGCAGGGAGTCTGCTTCCGGGGATTCGGTTGGAAGATCCCGCAGCACTTCCGATAGCACGCGTGATGCTTCTGAAGGATGTCCGGTCTGATAGGCTGAACGTGCCGTATCGAGCATGTCCGCCGGTACCTGCGCCACGCACGGCATGGCTGCGAGCAGGAACAGCACCATTCGCTGAAGGAAAAGCTTCATCGCGTGCTACCAGAATTACGGATAGATGGGTATAGAATTTCTCCTCAACATACTATGTCCGCGCCGCAGTGTCAACCACGTCCAGATCCGTCTCGCAGCCTGCTTGCGGATGGTCGTTCAGATCTCAATCACTGGAATGGGATTGAGACAGCATGGCCTGGAGATCGGAGAGATCCTTCTCGATGTCATGACCTCGAACTCGATATGAAAAGACGGATAGATAAATCCGAATTATCGGGAATCCTCTGATATTGATGCCCTTATGCGAGAAGAGGCAGAAACGAAACAAGCATTTCCTGTGAAGAAAACGGCTTGTGTCTTGTTAAGCGGGGCTTCATAGACACATTCCGCAACTTATTTCTCG
>CAJXSA010000413.1 GCA_913060595.1 uncultured Ignavibacteria bacterium | reverse complement strand
CGTTGAAGGTGATGGTATAGCGTCCGTCGGCGGAATGCATCGGCTGCGCGCCGCGATCAGAGAGGTCGATGATGGACAGCCGACGGTGGCCGAAGCCCACGCGTCCGTCGTCCGCGATCCATTCGCCGAAGCCGTCCGGTCCGCGCGCGGTCATATGATCCCGCGTCGCCCGCAGCTCGGCCAGGTCGACTTTCTCTTCCGCTTTGAAATGATATATCGCGTTGTAACCACACATGGGGGATGTCAGATGTCAGATTGGAATAGACAGCGTCTTCTGGAAGGAAAATGGCACTTCGGGAGGATGGAAAAAAGGAAAAATGGAAGGATGGAAAGATACAAAAAAACCCACCGGACCTTAGCCCGATGGGGGCCGGTGTGCAGGTGCACAGCCGGTGTAGAATTTTGTCACCCCTCGGACTGGCTGCACGTTTCCAATTTTGCAACAGCGTTCTGTGGAGCCTCGTCTGAATGAATATCATGTATCGGGAGGGCTTCATACGAGTCAAAGAATTTCGCGAGGAAATTGAAGAGCACCTCACCATAGAATTGGTGTATCTGTTCCGAGATTTCGTCGTTCCTCCCAAGTTTGACTGCGAGTTTCCTCAATTCCTCGAGACGATCGCGGATTGAAAAGACATGAAATTTTATCATGTCAGCCGCAGGAGCATCGAACGGTTCGAATAATAGAACCGGTTTGTGCTTCACGGCGTTCGCGTAAAGGACAACATCTGCCCAGCTGATGTTGCGATCCGATGCGGATTCGAGCTTAGAAATCTTGCTGGGATGACAGCCCATTCGATCCGCGACCTCCCGTTGGGAAAGACCTTGACTCATACGCAAATTGGACAGCATCCAGATAACCTGGCTCTCTCTCACCTCCCTCTGTACCGACTGCTTAACTGACTCGTCCTCGGTCAAAAATGCTGCAGCATCTGCGGCCGAGTTCAATCGGTCAGACATGGGGTCCTCCTTTCATCACCTTACTTAATTGCGTGGTCTGTGCAGTACAGATTTTCTTTCATCGCTGACGAAATCAGCCTTGGCTCCTGCCTTTCGCTGATGGAAGCAACGTGTTTTTCACAGCGGTCTTGACGTGGTCTCCGATATCTTTCGTTTGACCATTTTTGTCACCGATGCCAAGAACGAATATGACCTTATCTTCCACATTAAAACAGACATATAATCGCGTTTCATGTGGATTTTTCACTTCAGTCTGACCTATCCGATAAATGCCGTTCCGCTCATGCCGGAGGAAACCATAATCGATCTGTGAAAGATTCCTGCCAGCATTCAACGTATCCAGAACTTTCTGCAGATTGGAGAAACACGAGTCGAATTCGCGAGGAAATCGCTTCCTGAACTTCTTTGCCTTGGACTTGCTCGCAAAACTCGGGTCGATTGTCCACATGGTCCTTTCGCTAAATCAACATGAATAGCCAAATATTCGTTCCATATTTGCACGTATATTAGTATACTGATTCCATTTTAGCAACACCATTTTTCCAGCCAATGAAAACTAAGGCAAGAAGCTGAGATAGGATGGAAAGATGGCATCGGGGAGTAATGTGCCGCGACGCGGGGAATTACTCGCAGTTGACACCTTATGGCAGTGATGAAGCATATCTGCGGGAGTAATATGTGGTGTCGCGGGGTATTACTCAGCGGGATTGCCAGGAACGCCAGAGCAGCATGGAGACAAGCAGGAGACGGGCGTCGTTGTGACGACGGATGTCTTCCCAGCGCCTCATGGCCTCGCGAACCTCGCCGATCTGTGCCGTGACGGTGCTGCGCATAAGTTCTGTTCGTGTATCCTCGTCCGCTTCGTATCGCGCCTGGTGAAGGTCCACGTACACGTCGGCGACGTAACGGACATCGGTATCGAGAGCGGTGAGCGGGACGGTACGTGCGTCTGCGACTTCCATGGGCAGCGCACTGCGCGCGAAGGCGCGGCAGGCATCACGGATGGCTTCGTGGGTGAAGGTCCGCTCCAGCAGTTTACGCAGTCCCTCCATCTCCCCGCCCTCTATCAGCATTACTGCCGCATCGGAAACGAGGGTATGGTACAGCGCGTAGTAGGCGGCGGAAACGGCCCGGCGCAGACTGGACTGCCGGGGACGCCAGGTTTCGTGATGCGCAAGCATGTCCGCTTGCTGTAAAAGATCTTCCTGTAAACTCATCGCACATCCTCCCATTGTAAGACTATCCCCGCCTGCAGAAACAGATCCCTGTGTAGACTCATGCGTCCCCCTGTTCAGCTACTGTTGATACGTCCCTTCCGTGATCGCCCGGTGTTCCGCGACTGTTCGCACGCGGACAAAGGGCCAGAGCGACGGCTCCCCGGCCCGGGTGAAGGCCACGCGCAGCAGTTCCCGTGCGCGCTGCACTCTCATGGACAATTCCTCGCCCAGTGCATCGCTGTCTTTTATGAGAAAGAAAACCCACACGGCGTCTTGCCCGTCCGCATCCAGTCCGATCCTGTCCAGTGCGAGCTGAAAATCACCGGCGGACAACTCTTCCTTCAAGCCGCGCTGCACACTTTCCAGTATTCCCGAAATCATTTCCTTCGTCATCGATCCATCTCCTTTCATCTCTACTCACTGAAAATGAACCGCCAGAAGCAGAAATTCAAGACGCACACGAACACTGCCGGGAAAATGGACAAGCGCATCTTTTGCGGCAAGGCGGAAGCGCGGCCCGGACGCGGAGGGACAGGGCGCGGGAATGACCGCAGGAATCAGTGACCGGATGCGCAGGAACAGAAGATCGCGATGACCCGGGGAGGGCTTCAGTCCGCGCGGTCACGCCGCCTGAACACGGCAATGCGGTTGACGGTGCGTTCCACGAGCTCGTAGTCGCGGCCGGGACCGTCACCGCGGAAAAATCCCTCGGCGCGCAGCCATGTCAGGGCGGACATGGTATCAGGAAGATTCCACCGTCCGGTGTTCGCATCGACCAGCAGCAGGCGCGGACGGTTCGCTTCGACGTCCTCCCACAGAATGCGTTTGTACCTGTCCACGAACCAGCGCCGTTCGGGTATCGCGGACTGCGCCTCCTGTCCGGCATAGCCCATGACCAGCGGAAAAGCCTGCAGGAAATGCGAGACGTAGCGCCGTCCGCTGCAGGTGATGGCCGGAAAGGTGATTTCCACGCCGGGATTCACGGCGACGATGCCGTCGCTCTCCGCACTGTGCCGCGCGATGACCTGCAG
>CAJXSA010000412.1 GCA_913060595.1 uncultured Ignavibacteria bacterium | reverse complement strand
GCCTGGACTACAGCGTCGACCGGCAGCGCAGCCTGCTCGAAGTCCATGGCGAAATCATATCCGTCGCGCGGGCCGTGCGCATATTCAACGGCGGACAGGTGAGCGAGCTGCTGCTCAGCGACGGCGCCGACAATCACGTTCTGGAGGTGCGCAACCGCTACCGCGTGGGGAATTCCATCCTCCCGTCGAGTTTCTCCCTGCGCATCACCGCGCCGGACGGCAGCGCCGCACCGCTCACGCAATTCGGCATCGATGCGGACGGCGACGGGCGCGTGGACCCGGACTTCATCGACTACGCCACCGGCGCACTGCGCTTCCCCGATCCCGAGCCCTTCCCGGCAGGCGCATACCAGTCCCCGGCCCAGGTGACATACACCATGCAGGTGGCATACGAGTCCTTTTCGGCCAGCTACTGGCTCGCGAAGCGCCGCATCATCCGCGGCTCCGAGCGCATTCTCGTCGACGGGCTCCCGGTCAACGCCGGGGAGGATTACATCCTGGACTACACCTCCGGCATACTCGTGTTCACGCGCGACGGCGCCGTGCTCGACGACAGCCGCGTGGAGATCAGCTACGAATACGTGCGCAACGCCGCGGACGAGCGCATCACGCAGGCGACGCTGACGGTGTCGCCGTCGGACTTCACGCAGGCCGCGGTCACCGGCGGCAGCTTTCACGAAGATCATTCCTCCGTCGCCACGCATTTCGTCCAGGGTGCCGGCGAGCTGCGCTGGCAGTCCGACGCGCTGGATTTCCGCCTGCAGCCGGAGTACCGTCACACCTGGTCCGACAGCGCGCAGGGGGACGCCGCGGCGCTGTCCGCCACGCTGAGCACTCCCGCGGCGCGCCTGGCCCTGCGCTCGGCGCTGCGATCGGACGGGTACCGCGAGCCCGCGGCTCCGGCCTATGCGGGTGGCCGTCTCCGCGACGACCATGCGCTGCAGGGAGAATACGACATCAGCAGCGAGCTACGCGCCTTCGCCAACTGGCGGCAGCGCAGCGGTTACGACACCCTGCGCCGCGACGATCTCGAAGACCGCGCGATGGGCGGGGGACTGCAGTGGGTGCGGCAGGACTGGCCGTCGCTTACGCTGCGCGGCGACCTGCTCGACGAGCGAGATGCGTTCGGCGAGCGCAGCCGCGGCGGAATGCGGGCGGATCTCGCATGGATTCCTTCGGCAGAGCTTCTCGAGAACGCCGGTTTCAGCAGCGCCCGCTTCACGGGCTATGCACGCTACGGGCAGGAGACCCTCACCCCGTCTGACGCGCTGCCAAACGCCGCCCTCACCGGCGAGCGCCGATACCGAAATCAGAATTACTTCCTGCGCAGTGTCTTTTCTCCCCGCCCGCTGTTCACCGTCAACGCCTGGTACCAGGGCGACGCACGCGCGCGGGAAGACGCCGCGGGAGCGATGCGTCCCGATTACCAGCGCGACCGCCTCTTCCTGGACCTTCTGATGGAGCACGTCAGGGGACTCTCCCTCGGTGGCCGCCTCACAGCGGACGAACGGCAGCTGTGGAAATCACGCGACCGCTACGATCTGTACACGTCCACCGTCATGCAGCTGAACCTGCGCCTCGCGCCCGGCACCTGGGTACCGCTGCTGCAGCCGTTCACGCTCTACGTGTCGCTGCAGCGCAATATCGGACGCAGCATCAGTGACGCAACGCAGGAGAACGGACTGTTCGCGGCGCTGTTCAGCGCAGCGGAAGGCGACCTGCACTCGGAAAATGCCGGAACGTACTGGGAAAGCAGGCTGGAATGGCGTCCCATGGCGGAGCTGCTGTACTCGCTCACCGCCAGGTCGCGCATGAGCAGTTACGAGCGATACGACGTGATCACGGAGGGCAGCTGGCGGGAAATCATTCAGCGGGTGGACTGGCGGCCCGATGGTTTCTCCCTGTACGGCGCACAGTTCCAATACCGCACGGACGGCGATCGCAAGGAAAGCCGCCGCTACATGCCGCAGCTCTGGGCGGAGCGGCGTTTCTCTCGTCATCTGCTGGCGCGGCTGATGCTGAGTACTTCCTGGACGCATGCGGAGTATCCCTGGGGCGCATTCCGAGGCTGGGACATCGATCCTTCGGGTTACATCATGCTGAGCTACGACGAACTGCCGGTGCTGCGCCGCGTCGAGCTGCGGCTCGACGCAGGGTACGGCTACGCGTTCCGCGAATCGCTGCCGATACTCACAGCGTCGACGCGCGTGTCCACTGCGAGCCTGTACAACAAGTTCTACCTCGATCTCTACCCCCACCCCGTCCTCTTCATCCGCTTCCGTTATTTCCTCCGCTGGCGCGATTCCGGATCAGTGCTCAACAACTACCGTATTCTCGGCGTCGACGGCTGGGAGCAGCCGGACGCGCAGCTTCAACTGATCATGCAGTTATAGCCCGCCTGCGGCGGGCGTATTTGATCCCGCCGCTTGCCGCGGCGTAGTTCGCCGCAGGCGAACGGAGACGGGCGGCGGGCGTATTTGATCCCGCCTCCGGCGGGATCGTATTTACAGCGCTTGCGCGCTGTGTATTTGTGACGCTTCGCGTCACGTCGTTTCGCTCCAGAAAGAATACGGGCGCTGCATGCCCGGCGTAGTTCGCCGAAGGCGAACGGAGACGGGAAAGCGCCCAAATACGTCTCGCCAGAGGCGAGACAAATACGGTCGCCGAAGGCGACCAAATACTCTTTTACTTCTTTTCGATGCGCTCCTTGAGCAACTGATGCGCGCCGCCGAACTTCCCGTTGCTGCAGAGCGCGATCACATCGCCTTCCTGCATGATGGACGCCACCCATTCCACCATTTCCGCCGGATCGGGAATCGCCTGCGCCGTGAGGCCGCGGGCGGTGAGCTGTTCGGCGATACGTGGCGGGGACAGCCGTTCCTCTTCGCGATAGCGTTCGGGCCGGTCGATCGCGCCGATCACCGCGAGGTGCGCCCACGCGAAGTGGTGCGCACCCTCCTCGGTCTCCTCCGGCTGCGGACGGATCGGCGCCGCGTCAGCGGGGAGCTCGGTCGCGCTCGGCTCGTCGCCCACATGCCCGCCGGGCGCGCTGCCGGCAGACGACGCCGTCGAGGCGTAGCCGTGCATGATCTTGGTGAAGTCCGGGATCGGGATGTCGTCCGCGGGCGTGTAGTCGCCCACCTCGCGCGTCTGGGCGCTCGCCAGCGGGTGCGACTCCCACACGGTCGGCTCCGCGGCCGCGGCGGTCGTGGCCGGGCGCAGCCCGGCGGG
>CAJXSA010000411.1 GCA_913060595.1 uncultured Ignavibacteria bacterium | reverse complement strand
GACGGCGGGCTGTATCACATCGGCTTCTTCCGCCCCGATCACTCCCCCGTCCCCTGCGTGCGGATTGAGGGCGAGAACGGCGATGCGCGGATGGTCGATGGCGAAGTCCTCTTCCATGGCGCGATGTGCGAGACGGACGGTGCGCGTGACGCGTTCGGGTGTGATCAGAGACGGGACCTCCCGCAGCGGCACATGAATGGTGACGAGTCCCACGTTCATCGTATTGCTGCTGAGTATCATGAGCACGTTCTCTCCGCTGCCGCAGAACGAGGCGAGCATATCGGTGTGTCCGTGAAACGGGCTGCCGGCAAGCGCGATCGCTTCCTTCGAAATCGGCGCGGTGACGAGCGCCTGCGCGCTTCCTGCATGCACGGCATCGAAGGCCGCGCGAATGGCGTCCAGGCTTGCCTGCCCGGAAGCCTTCGTGGGCCGTCCGATCTGATCGACATCCAGCGTTCCGGCAGTCACGACGTACCCGACACTGCCTTCGGTGGCTTCGCGCGCATCGTCGAGCCGCTGCAGGGGCACGTCAACACCGAGTTGATCCCGGGAGTGCAGAATCGCATCTTCCGGACCGTACATAACGGGACGGCAGCTGTCGAGAAGATCGGAACGGTGAAACGCCTTGAGCGTGACCTCCGGACCGATGCCATGGATGTCGCCGATGGAAATGGCGATCAGGGGAAGCATTTGGTCACTCCGTGAACAGTTTGTAGTTACCGTTGTGGTTCCGGTCAACGAAACGGAAGGTTTTTTCCAGCGAAGGATAGTACCATATCTCCTCGGCGGGCTCGTCTGCATTGAGAACGCGCTGCGTCTCTTCCGGGGGACCGAACAGGATGTACACTTTCCCCCGGTCGGTCTGTGCGCCGTTTCGCTCGTGCAGCGTTCTGAACCGGTCGATGGTTTCATCGACGCGACGGAAATACTCCGTCATCATTTCGTTGTACTCAGTCTCCGGGGTCCTGTCGAGCTCCCTCCAGTAGGCGCGGAAACGCTGCATCATCTCCTTTCGATCTCCGCTTCTCATCTCGTCGTACTCTTCCTCGGTAAGGATGTAGCGCATGACGTCGATGGCGAACTCGATATCCCGGAGGGAATAGGGCATGCTGCGCCAGTATATCTTCGTGCGAAACTGAAGCGAATCCGAAATGTTTTCACCTTCCGCACGAAGACGGAGCAGGTACGGTCCGACGTCGAGACGTGCAACGGGCAGACGCAGGATAACCATATCCGACTGCGCGGCATCGCCGCTCATGAGATCGAAGCTCTCGACGCTGCCGGCAGGGTGCTGCGGCTGAACATCACGCAGGAGCTGTTCGGGCTGCAGCACATCCGCGGGAAGCACTTCGCCGTCCTCCTCCCCGTCCTCGTCCAGTCGCTGCAATTGCGCGGTCCAGGTGGGATTCCAGCCTCGAGTGACGGGAACGCCGATGATCCCCGACGAGGCGAAGGGCAGCGTGCCGTCATAGCCGAGCACGCTGTATGCCGTGCCCCGCGTATTGTCGTTTTCTCCGAGCGGGATCGGCATTCCGATTGCCCGCGACCCCTGCAGGTCTTTCACGTCGAGTGAGCGCCGCAGCTGACGCTGCCGCGTGGAGCGCTTGTCCGAGAGGGTCACGAGAAATTCGTACCGCCCGGGATCGAGATGGAAATGCTGGCGGAACAGCAGGTAATGATCCCGCAGCTCCGTCCCTTCGTAGCTGGCGCTGAACACAGAGGCGAAGTGATTCTCCGTCTGCAGCGTCTGTCCCTCGCGGCGTGCGAGGATGCTGATCTCCACGCCGGCGCCGTACAGGGAGTCTGCGTGCATACGCTCGGTGCGTGTGAAAATCATGAAATCGTGAGAGATGCGCAGAAACACATCCACGCGTGCTTTGCCGGCGCTGTCTGACGGAAGCTGCGCCGCCTCCATGTAAAGTTGATGACCGTACCGAATATCCTGCTCCGGTTGCCCGTTTGCGTTCAGCGCGAGAAGGCAGAGGAGAAAGATGAGTACAGGAAAGCTGCGGAACAAGTGCATATCGGTACCAGCGTTGTCAGACATCAAGATTGCGGACGTATTTCGCGTTGCGCTCGATGAACTGGCGCCGCGGCTCCACGCTGTCACCCATGAGTATGGTGAACAGACGGTCGGCCTCCGCGGCGTTTTCCATGGTGACGAGCAGCAGTGTCCGTGTTTCCGGGTTCATGGTTGTTTCCCAGAGCTGTTCGGGATTCATTTCACCGAGGCCCTTGAAACGGGAGATTGAAATGCCGCCGCGCCTGATGACAGCCGCTTCTTCGCCGTCATCCACGGCCTCTTCGACGATCTTGGAAGCGCCGAAGGACTTGAGGATTTCATCACGCTCATCCTCGTCGAAGGCATATCGTTCGGTCTTGCCTTTCTTGATCTTGTACAACGGCGGCTGCGCGATGTACACACGGCCCGCTTCGACCATGGGCTTCATGTAGCGGAAGAAAAACGTGAGCAGCAGCGTGCGAATGTGGCTGCCGTCTACGTCCGCATCGGTCATGATAATGATTTTCCCATACCGCAAACTAGCCAAATCCATTTCCTCATCACCGCCGATGCCCGCTCCGAGCGCAGAGACGATGGTATTGATTTCTCCGTTCTCGAGGACCTTGTGCAGACGCGCTTTCTCGACATTGAGGATCTTGCCCTTGAGGGGAAGAATGGCCTGGAAGCGGCGGTCCCTTCCCTGCTTGGCAGATCCGCCCGCCGAGTCTCCCTCAACGAGATACACCTCGCAGTGCTCGGGATCCGTGATCGAGCAATCCGCGAGCTTTCCCGGGAGACTGAGTGAATCCATGGCGTTTTTCCGTCGCGTGAGATCGCGCGCGCGACGTGCTGCCTCACGCGCTTCCGCGGCGCGCAGGGCCTTCTCGATCACGCGTTTCGCAATGCTGGGATTCTGCTCGAGGTACAGCGTCAGCTGCTCGCCGACGATGGTTTCCACGATGCTCTTCGTCTCGCTGTTGCCCAGCTTGGTCTTGGTCTGTCCCTCGAATTGGGGGGCTTGAATCCGCACGCTGATGACCGCCGTCAGCCCTTCGCGCACGTCGTCGCCGGAAATCTTGGCCTGCAGGTTCTTGGGAAGATTGCCGTTGGCGGCATACTGGTTGATGGTGCGGGTGAGGGCCGACTTGAACCCGATGAGATGGAAGCCCCCTTCCACCGTATTGATGTTGTTGGCAAAGGAGAAAAGCTTTTCGGTAAAGCTGTCGTTATATT
>CAJXSA010000410.1 GCA_913060595.1 uncultured Ignavibacteria bacterium | reverse complement strand
CTGGCCACCGAGCGGGAGGCCGTAGCGCAGTCCCGCCGAAAACGCGGCGTACAGTGACGCGCCGTCGGGCATGTCGCCCGAGAACTGGTTGCGGCTGCGCTGCAGGTCGACGAAGGTGACGTCCGCCGGACGCAGCAGCTCTTCGGATTGCGCGTACTCGTTGGTCATGAGATAGCCCAGGTGCACGCCGGTGAACAGCGTGAAGGCCGTGCCGGAGAAGGGACGGAATCCGATGGTGGGACGGAAGTCAATCATCGCCACCGTGGCGTCGAGCTGATGCTCGACGGTGGCCATCTCCGGTCCGCGGGCCGTGAGCACCGGACCGATGTCCTCTTCCTGCGCGAGCATGCCGGAGAGGTCCCCGTAGCGCAGCAGGAGCTGCAGCGACCACTGCGAATCGATGACGAAGCGGGAGACCAGTCCGAAGGCCGGTCCCATGCCGTCGCCGCCGTCATAGCCCGTGCAGCAGCTGGGGATGCCCGGCAGGGAAGGGAAGGCGGCATCATGCACGTTGTAGGAGATCCCGCCCGCGACGCCGATGGCCGGGCGGTCCATCACCGGGCCGTCATCGCCGGAGTGCTGCGCCTGTGCGGAGGAGAATAGTACTGTCGCGAGGAAAATCGGGAGAAATCCCTTCAGTAGAGGATGCACGGAATACCTGTCCAGAGTGAGCGTGGATGGTGTGGACGTCCGTCAAGGAGACTTCCCGAAGTTACGGTGCGCAAGTCGTAAATAAAAGAACGCGAGCAGGGGGAACGCGGCGTTTTACTGAACGGTGAATTCGAAGGATGCGGATCCGCCTGCCGTCAGTTCTCCGGTTCCGCCGGTGCCCATGGCACTGCCTCCGAAGGAAATGGAATACGTTCCTGCGTCATCCGGCGCCAACAGGCAGGTCAGCGTCGCTGTGTACGAACCGGGCGGCAGGTCCAGGGTATAGCTGCGCTCACCTCCTGCCGGTGTGGAACCGAGGCTGCCATATCCGGTGACGGACAGCATGAATGAGTCGTCTGCCAGCGTGCCGCTGTCCCAGACGATGATAATCGCATTGCCGCTTGCTGCGCAATCCTCATCGATTCTGCCGTTCCCGTTGTTGTCGAGTCCGTCGCCGCATATTTCACGATACCCGTTGGTGACATCGTCGGGATCGAGACCGTTCTGTGCAATGTCCTCGCCGAGGATTTCCACTTCCGTCAGGTCACAGCCGTGGGCATCAAGCTGCTGCCTGCAGGCCGCCACCATCTCGCCCAGGGAAGCCGTCCTGTTGAGTTTCTCGGTCAGCAGTGCCTCGATCTGTGGAAGCGTGATGGACTCGAAGCTTTCGATGGCGGATGATTGTTTCTCTCGGATTTCCGCGGATCTGTCCGCGGGCGGCTCGGGGATGTTCACTCGTGTGCCGCCGAAGAAATCCGCCGTGTAAAGGAGTCCTTCCAGGAGCCGGTCTTTCGGACCGTAGGGAAACAGCTTCAGCGCGCATTCGATATTATGCGGTCCGGGTTGGACGTCCTCGATCTCAACGGATTGTGTTCCCGTCGTCGACAGCTTTTCACCGTCCATATACCATTCGACCCGGGACGTTGTGTATCCCCCTGCGGCACTGACCATGCGTGCGAACGCATCCAGTCGTGGCTGCAGTGCGCTGAAGGAATTCCCAATATAGACCACGGACGCGCGCACTGTTTCTCCCGGCACGGGTGGGACTTCAGGGTCCTGCGGTGCCTTCAGGCTCTTTTTCATCGTTGCGAGACGCGCCTGCATCTCATATTCGATCGTCGCCATGGTGCTCACGGCATCCGCGTAGACATCGAAACTGACCTTCGCCATCCGCCAGA
Organism: uncultured Ignavibacteria bacterium; assembly: GCA_913060595.1. Lineage (GTDB taxonomy): Bacteria > Bacteroidota > Ignavibacteria > SZUA-365 > SZUA-365 > BM516. The sequence continues at coordinate 1,413 of CAJXSA010000410.1, read as the reverse complement.
AATATGCGATGGAGGGATTGGTGCAGGGGTCCGCATCCTGCGCCCCGATGGAATTCTGGAAGGCCGCGGTGTAGTCCGCGACTTCTCCTGCGGCACGGTCCGCATATGCGAGCTCTCGCATGAAGTTGTCGTGATTGAAATCCATGAGTTCAATATTGTCCACTTCGGAATCACTGTCATCTTCTTTCACGATGCTTGCGTCCACGGTGATCTGAATCGATTCCGCCGTGCGCTGAAACATCTTGCCGTAGGCCATGCGTGCATGCTTCCAGGAGGGAACGATGGATCGAAGGCATTTCGCCTCATTGATCACCGCCGCGCCTTCCTTGTTTGTAGACTGACTTGCATGTCCGCGAATGAGACTCTGCAGCTTCGATTCATCAGCGGCTGCGTATTTGAGCAGCAGCGTTTCCATGCTGACCGTCGCAGATTTGCGTTCGGTCACCGTCACAGGGTTGTCCGGGTAGATTCCAGAAAGCATGTCCAGGCAGTCCTGTCGTCCTGCCACGAGGTTGTATCCGCATTCCTTCGCTGCCTCCAGCATGGCCTGCGTGAGCGTGCCGAGTATGGCGATTGTCGCCGGAGACAGGGCGAGTCCCAGATCGACCATGGCCTGTGCGTAGTTGCCTTCAGCAATGTTGGCGCCCATCTGGATCGCCTGGAAGGTAATCAGAACGCCGTTGACGACCTTGCCGATTTTGTCCCAGGGCAGTTTGGAGAGCTTTTCGAGAAGCTTGGCCGATGCCTTGCCGCCCTTGTTCAGGAGTTTCTCGAGTTTGCTGAGCTTGCCTCCCTGCTTGACAAATTCGCAGCGGAGTTTCGCTCCGGCAAGCAGGTTTTTCGCCTTGCCGATTTTTCCCTGTTTGAGCAGGTCATCGATTTCGGAGAGATCGACGGACACACCGGACTTGTTCTTGAGGATTTTCAGTTCGGCTTTCAATCGCTGGATGTTTTTTGCGGCCTTGCGCGTGTCACCCAGGCGGATATCATCCATGATTTTGTCGATAAGCTGATTCGAAAGATTCGCTGATCCTTTCGCGGTGAATTTCCTGCCACCCTGCGCGAGATGCTCGAGGTCCATGAAGCGGCTGCTCATCGCCCGGCCTGTCTTCGTATCCTTGTAGAACACGCGTCCGTTTCCGGGCGCTGCCCGATCGGCCTGTATCCATCGGCGCGCATCAGGACCGTAGAACCCTTCGGTTACGTTTTGCAGGTCATCTGCGGGAATAGCGTTGACCGAAGGGATTTTCCCGGTATTCAGATCGTCGACGGCAGCGAGATTCGGGACGGATTTGAACTCCTTGAATTTGCCGACCGCCTGTCCTGCGTCCGCTGCATCGTCCATGAGCTGACTGGGCGGATAGACATTCATCTTCTTGAGCATTTCGCGGGCTTTGTCCGGCGGATACTGGC
>CAJXSA010000409.1 GCA_913060595.1 uncultured Ignavibacteria bacterium | reverse complement strand
TGCGCGCCGTACACGCGTTCATCCACGGATGGCCGCCGCGGTTTCGATGCCGTGTTCAACTTCAGCCTCGCCGAGGGACTGCGCGACGCTCTCGGACGTGACGGCTCGCTGCGCCTTCTGCGAGCCTCCCTCGTGAACAGACCGCTTTACGATTCGACGGCCCTGCCCTTCATGCTCAATTTCGTGGACAATCACGACGTCGACCGCTTCCTCGCACTCCCGCGCGCAGACAGCACACGGCTGCTGCAGGCGCTCACCTTCATGTACGGCATGCAGGGCATTCCTCTCCTGTACTACGGAACGGAACAGGCCTTTCCGGGCGGCACGGGGCACGACTGGAAGAATCGTGAAAGCATGTTCGCCGGAGGGTGGAAGGGGGATGCGCCGCCGGGTGACAGCTACGATACCACGGGGACCGTGTTTCGGCATATCACCGCGCTGCAGCGCCTGCGTCAGGAGTACCCGCTGCTGCGCCAGGGCGACGCCCGGCTGCATCGTGCGGACACAGCACGATCGCTGCTCGTCGTTGAGCGCATACTTGGCAAGCAGCGGGCGTATGTAATGATCAACAGCGGTTCCCTCCCTCTGGACGTCCGCCTGCAGGTCGATCAGGACCTGCGTCCCTGGCCCGACGCGTCAACCCTGCGGGACGGACCGCTGCTCCACATCATCCTTCCTCCGGCCTCGGTGCGCCTGCTCCTGCCTGAGAATCCGCGCCCCGCGTTTCGTGAAGCCGGCATATGACAGCATCACACACGGTACTGCACCTGGTCAACCGTCTCGATGCAGGCGGGGTGCTGCGGCATGTGCGTGACCTCGCGGACGGACTCCCGGCGCATGGATTCAACTGCCTCATCGCCGCCTGGGCGCCCCCCGGCAGTCCCCTGCAGACCGATGACCGTTTTGCGCATCTGCCGCTGTACGGGCGAAGCGGTGAGCGGAAATCCCTCCACGGGGCTGCCGCAGCTGTTCGCCGTCTGCGCCGTCTGTGTTCGAAACGTCGCGTCGACGTTCTTCACATGCACAGCCGATACGCGCTGTTGCTCGGGCGCATGGCGTGCGCGTCGTCACATCGTATCTACACCGCGCATAATCTCTTTCCCGGCACCGGGGGACGCTGGCTGTATCCGCACGAGTTGATCGCTCCGTCGAGCGCCGTGGCGCGTGATCTTGCCGCGCGGCTCGGTCGGTCGGATGAACGGGGGATGCATGTCATTCCTCATGGATTGCGGCTGCCGGATCTGGCGGATCGTGCGGACAGCGGTCGTGAGCCCGTGTTCGCGTGGATCGGCCGGCTCGAGGAGCAGAAGGGACTCACACATGTGCTGGAAGCGCTCGCCATGATCGGGCAGTCCGGGAACAATGTGCCCGGACTGGAAGTGATCGGGGAAGGCACAGAGCGGGCCGCTCTGCAGCGGTTCTGCGCCGATCGCGGACTCGAGTCCCGCGTGCGTTTCCACGGATGGTGTGCGAATCCCTTCTCCGTTCTCCCCCCGGTGCGCGCACTGCTGTTCTCCTCCCTGCGGCTGGACGCAATGCCCTATACAAATCTCGAAGCCATGGCGCGCGGCATCCCGGTGATCGCAACGGATCTCGCCGTGCTCGACGAACTGGTACTGCATGGGGAAACAGGATTGCGCTATCCCGCCGGCGATGCAGCAGCGCTGTCTGTCACCTTGCGCGAGGCGGCCGGGACTTCCGATCGCATGCGCATGCTCGGTGCTGCAGCGCGGGAGCACATCTCACGGCATTTCACGATGGAGCGCATGCTTCGGGAAACCGCCATGGTGTACCGGCAGCTGCTCGCGGAATAATAAAACGCCCCGGGGATGCCGGGGCGTTTTCTGTCTGCTCTTGCGAAGACGTTTATCCTTCGCCCGGGATCGGTCGATTCATGCTGCGGTAGATGTCTTCTATCTGCGCGATTTCAATCTGCGCTTTCTCATTGTCCGGATCGAGTTCCAGTGCGTGCCGGTACTCGATCAGCGCGCGATGGTACTTTCCCTGGCGGGGGGAAACCGGACTCTCGTATGTCATGTAATCTCCGAACGCCATGTATGCCTCGATGAGAGTCATCTGTGATGCCGCATCGTCCGAGGTCACGCCTGCCTTCGCCTCGGCCACCCGGTCGATGTACGTCTGTATCTCGGGATCGAGGCCCACCAGCGTTTCGTTCGAAACGTCGCGCTTCGCCGGAGCTTCCTGCTCCATGGCGTTTTCTACTGCCTGCGTGCCCTCGCCCGCGGCGCTGTCTTCGGCCGGACTGCCGCATGCCGTGACAATCAGCATTGCGGCTGCCAGAATCCAAACTTTGCTCATACTTCCTCAGGAATTCGATCGTGAAACATATTGTATATCCCTAATATCCGTTGTTCGCGGCAAAGGATCAAGTCGCCATGAGCTGACCGTACACCGTTTCGTACCGTTCGCACTGGAGGTGGTGGCTGAAGCGGTTTTGCGCTTCATGTCGCGCATTGCGGCCGAGCCGCTGCATGCGTTCCGGATCGGAGAGCAGCTGCGCGAGCGTGTCCGCCAGCGCCGCCGCATCGCGAGGCGGCAGCAGCAGGCCGCTTTCACCGTCGCGAAGAATCTCCGGTGTGCCCCCTGAGGCCGTGCCGACGATGGGAAGACCCGCCGCCATCGCCTCGATCGTAACCATGCCATACGTCTCTGAAAGGGAGGTAAGGACGAAGCAGTTCATCGCGGCATAGGCAGGCAGCACGCTCTGGCTGAATCCGTGAAAGGAAATACTGTCGCTGATGTGCAGCTCGGCGGCGAGCCGGCGCAGCGTGCTCCCGTATTCCTGCGTTTCTCCGCGCGTGTCCTCGCCGACCAGCAGCACATGCACCGGTATGCCGCGGTCGCGCAGAAGTGCCGCCGCACGCAGCAAAAACTCCTGCCCTTTCCCGCGGTCCAGTCTGCCGACGACACCAAGAACGGGGACATCCTCGGGGAGGCCCAGCATGCGGCGTGCTTCAACCCGCGGTGGCAGGGTGTCGAAGGTGCCCAGATCGATGCCGAAGGGGATGACATGAATTCGTGCGGGTGGGATGGTCGTGCGCTCCCGGGTCTGTGCGGCAAGCCATGGCAGGGGAGAGACCCATGCGGCAAGCCGCGCGTGCTGCAGCCGGTGCAGCAGGTCCTTCTTCGTCCCGCCGAACTGCATGTGCTGCACGTGCAGGACGCGGAGGGGCCGGTTGGACAGCATGCGGGCAAGCACACCCAGGTTGAGATCGCGGGTAACATTGAGCTGCAGGATATCGAGTCCCTCC
>CAJXSA010000408.1 GCA_913060595.1 uncultured Ignavibacteria bacterium | reverse complement strand
GCGTTCTCATCATCGAGGGCCTGCGTCTCGCACACGTGCGGCCCGGACGCTACACCCTCGTCGCCACGCCCCTGCTCGTCACCGGCGGTGACGGCGCTCCTGCCCGCGCCCTGCTGATTTCGCGCCGGTGAGACAGAATTTTCCCTCTCCCGTTACAAGTTTTTTCCGTATTTTTTTCAATGACCCCGGATCGGCGTCCGCCGGTTCGCTTTCGCATGAACATGAATGATGAGGTACGGTCGATGATGTTTGCTTCGATGTCGCCGCAGAAACTGCGCAGCCTGGCTGCCGCGGTGTTCTGCCTGATCTGTATGTACGCACCTGCGCAGCTCGCGGCCCAGTCCGCCGCTGCCGATAACAATTTTACCACGGTGAACGCAGCGGAACTGTTCCGTCCGGTCACGCCCGACGGACTTCGCAAGGCGGTGCCCATCGCATCGCCGCAGGCCCTGACCGTGGAAGTACCGCTCGCATCCTTTTCCCCGCTGCGCGCGGATGACGCCATGCTTCTCACGTCCTTCCCCATGCCGGACGGCAGCACCGCGGATCTCGAACTGCGTGCGATGAAGCTCTTCAGTGACGACGCCGTCGTCGTCGCGCAGGGAACGAACGGTGAGCGCCGCCGCGCGCTTCCCGACGTGCGCGCCTATCGCGGAAGCATCCGCGGTGAAGAGGGATCCTTTGTCTGGCTCGCCGTCGAATCCGCCGGCATGACCGGCAGCGTACTTCGCAACGGCATCGAGTTCAGCTTCACCACCCGCCTCGACGGGGCACCGCAGGGCGGAGACGCCCGTTTGCTGACCGTCTACGAGGCGACCCCGGAAATGAAAGCCTTCGACTGCGGGGTGGAGGATGAGCTGTTCATCGACGACATCATGCGCGGCATGCCCGTCGGTGCCGAGGCGCAGGTGCTCGCGGCCGACATGGACACGCTGGTCGCCCGCCTGGCCATCGACATCGACTACGAAGCCTTTCAGCATTACGGCGGCGTTGAATCCGCCGAAAATTACATCTCCTCGCTTTTCACCGGCGTGATCGCGATCTATGAGCGCGACGTGGCCGTGACGTTCGAGATTTCCTACATGCGCACCTGGGAGACCGAGGACCCGTACAGTCCCGCCAGCGACAAGGCCGCGCTCAACACCTTCACCGAGTACTGGCGCGACAACATGGACGACGTGGACCGCACCCTGGCCTCGCTGATTTCGCGCAAGCCTATTTCCGCGAACGGCGTGACGCAGGGACTCGCCTGGGTGAACCAGCTCTGCAGCCGCACCCATGGCTACGCCTATGTCAAGCTCAGCGGGAACAACGGCAACGTCGAAGGACATGCCGGCGTCTGGGCGCATGAGCTCGGACACAACTTCGGATCGCCGCACACGCATTCCTGCACCTGGAATCCCCCGATCGACAGCTGTTACACGGCGGAGCCCATCCGCAACCAGGCGCCCTGCTTCAGCAGCAGCGACATTCATCTCATCCAGGGCGGCGGCGAGCTGATGAGCTACTGCCACATGCGCTTCGGCAACAAGAACGTGCACAAGGTGTTCCGTGATCGCGTCGGCGGACTCGTCCGCGGCAACGCCGAGAAGGCGCTGTGCATGAACGTGACCAGCACCGTGCGTTCACTCGAACTGCTCGCGCCCGTGGGCGGGGAGGAAATCTGCGCGGGAACACCGCTCACCATCACGTGGAGCGCACAGGGCAACAACGATTTCTCCATCTTCCTCTCCACCGACGACGGTGTGACCTGGGAGCAGAAGCTGATCGACGACCTGTCGCGCATCACCCGCAGCTGGGACTGGGTGATTCCGTCCGATTTCCCGGTCGGCACGACGTATCGCATCCGCATCATCGACAACAAGAACATCGACCTCGCCGATCAGATGGAAGCCAGTTTCTCGGTCAAGGAAGGCACCGTGATCACCGACCAGGTGACCTGGCGCAACGTGTGTGTCGGTGAGGGCGCGTGGTTCTATGTCCGCGCCACCGGCGCCGGCGAGCTGAGTTACCAGTGGAAGAAAAACGGCGTGGACATCGAAGGCGCCACGAGCGACGAGCTGCAGCTGGAGAACCTGACGATCGACGACAACCTCGCCGAGTTCACCTGCGCCATCACCGGCGACTGCGGCACCATCGAATCCGCGCCGGCGCTGCTGAAGGTGTTCACTTCCGCGGTGATTGTCGAGGATCTCGAGAACGACACGACCTGCGTCGGGGGCAGCGCGGAATTCCGCGTCGTCGCCGATGGGTCCAATCTTACCTACAAATGGTATTACCGCAGCTTCTCCGGGCAGAACCGCACGATCGACAAAGACACCTCCGTGCTCGTCATCACGAACGTGACCGAGGACGATCTCGGGTCCTATTGGTGCGACGTCAACAGTTCCTGCGGGAAGACGACGACGCGGACCCGTTTCCTCATCGTGCCTGATCCGTCGGTCGAAGTGCTCACCCCGGCGACATGGAACGAGGAAGTGGCCGCGGGTGCGCAGTACGCGATCACCTGGAAGCGCTACTGCATCAATTCGGTGAAAATCGAGTATTCCACCGACGGCGGAAGCAACTGGACGGAAATTACCGGCAGTGCCGACGCCGCCGCGGGCAGCTACCTGTGGAACGTGCCCGCAATACAGGCCGACCGCTGCTTCATCCGCATCTCCGACGCGGACGACGGCAGCGTGTTCGGACAGTCGAAGCAGTTCAAGATCATGGACATGCCCGTGCGCGCATATGCGCTGCCGAGCGTCGGCTTCAGCTGGGTCGCCGTGGGCAGCCCCTCAGAGCGTCCGCTGGGCATCGATAACAGCGGCCGTGCGGATCTTGAAGTGACGCGCACGGATATCGTCGGCAGCAGCGAGGTCGTCGTCAAGAACGGTGCGCCGTTCTCCGTCGCACCGGGTGCGTCGTATGACCTGATGCTCGAGTACACCCCGGCCGCGGCGACGCCCATGGCCGGAAAGCTGATCATCCGTCACAACGCGCCGGGCAGTCCCGACACCCTCGACGTGTTCGGCGAGGGTTACATCGCCACCAGTACCGGCGACCTGCAGCGTCCGATGCATCTCGCCCTGGCGCAGAACTACCCGAACCCGGTGTCGCTGTCGGCCGGCGGCCGCACGCAGATCGTCTTCGATCTGCCGCGGCGCGCCACGGCCACCGTGGCCCTGTACAACACGCTCGGACAGCACGTGCGCACGCTCTACAGCGGCAGCCGCGAGGCCGGGCGTCACACGCTGACGGTGCAGCTGGGCGATATTCCCGCCGGCATGT
>CAJXSA010000407.1 GCA_913060595.1 uncultured Ignavibacteria bacterium | reverse complement strand
CTGCACGCAGAGAGCGCTCCGCGCGCTGAACCGCATCACGGCTGCGTCCGCTCTCCGTCATCACCGACAGCACGGCGATGCGGGCGCTGTCTGCCGCAGCCGCATAGGCGAAACGCGACGGGATCTGATCGAAGACCGCCTGCGCATCGTCATAGCGCCCGACTCGCGCCAGCAACCTGCCCTGCAGCAGACTCGCGTCTGCCGCGTGGCGCCCGTTCGGGGCTTTCACGAGGTAGTCGGTGAGATCGGCAAGCGCGTTCTCGAATTTTCGTTCCGCGGCGTGCACGCGCGCGCGCCCATACCATGCGTCCACCCCCTCCTCAGTGTCGCCCACCGTGTTGATGACCGCGCTGAAATCCTTTTCCGCTTCCATATTCCTTCCGAGCGCAAACTGCGCCATGCCGGAAGCGACGAGCGCGGCGGCACGATGTGACGAAGGATTCCGTGCAAGGAACGCAGATGCGGCCGCGAGCCGGTCTGCCGCTCCTGCGTTCATTGATTGCAGGCGGAACAGCGTCCAGGCCAGCCGGTCATGCCGTGCGCCCGACGGGTGGGCGGTGAAGAACTGCTGGCAGCGGCCTTCCGCTTCCGCGATGGATCGTTTGCCGGACTGCACGAGGCGAAGCCCGGCGAGTGCGGCGCCGAAGCCCGCCTCCTCTGCGTCTTCGCCGCTGAGCCCTTTGCCGATCGCGGCGTCATAATACCGCTCCGCGCGCTCATAGTCCCCGACATGCTCCAGGTATACCGTGGCGAGCAGCAGGTCGACCGCGGCGCTGCCCGGATTCTCATGCATTGCCGCGATCACGCCGGTGAGCTGTGCGACAGATTGCCGGGCATTGCCCCCTCCGAGCGCCGCGAGCCGTTCATGCGCGAGCCGCGCATCGTCTGCCAGACCTGACGCCGGGTACTGCAGATACACCTGCCGATAGGCTTCTGCCGCTTCGACGCTGCGTCCCTGTTTCTCCAGCGTCCGTGCACGAGCGAACTGTGCGTCGTCCGATACCCGTGTCATGCCGTAGCGTTCGATCACAGCGGCGTAATGCTCCTCCGCCCTGCTGTAATCCTGCAGGTCCTCCTCCTCGATTTCCGCGATGCGCAGCAGCGCATCCGCGGCCCCTGCATCGTCAGGGTAGCGCTGAAGGTATGTGCGGTAGTGTGAGAGCGCTGCCGCGAAGCTCTTCCCCTCGCGCGCGGTTTCAGCGAGCGCGACCAGCAGGCTCCTTCTGTCGGTCATCAGCAGCGTGTCCGCGTACAGCGCCTCGAGCCAGCGCAGGGCCTTGCCGTGGAAACCCGCGCGGCGTGCCGCGGAGGCCGCCTCCCGTGTGGTGGCAGGTGCGACGCCCTCCGGTCCGGCGGCATCGAAAAGCTGCTCCCATGCCTGCACCGCGGCGGCGTCATCACCTTCTGCCGACGCGGTCTGCGCGAGTCCCTCATACGCGAGCTGCCGCAGCGAAACGGGAGCGTCGGTGCTCCCGGCGACCCCCGCATAGCTTTCGCGCGCCGCGGAGAAATCGCGGAAGCTTCGCTGCAGATCACCAAGCTTGACACGTGCCCGCAGGGCGGCGTCACTGCCGGGATATGTGCTGACAACCTCGTTGTATCGCGACTCGGCGTCTGCCCGGTCGCCGAGAGCGGCATGCGTTTCACCGATCGCGACAATGACTTCCGGACGCATGTCCGCGGGAATGGCCTCGGTCAGCATGCGCCTGAATTCCCGCAGCGCGCGCTCATAATCCCCCATCGCCAGGTAGAGGCGGCCGAGCTGCATCTGCGCGTCCATGCGCACCGCAGACTTCGGGTACTCGAGCAGAACGGCGTTGAGCACCGTTCGCGCGTTCTCGGTGTCGTCGACGCGGAGAAAATACTGTCCCGCGTTCAGAAGCGCTTCGGCCGCACGGGCATTCTTCGGGTGAAAACTCTTCAATTTGGAGAACGCCTGGGCGGCCTCCGCATAGTTGTGTTCAAGCGCATATATCTCCGCCAGGTTCCACCAGGCGTCCGCGGCCCGGGGATGATCCTGCTCGCGCAGCGCAAAATCCTGGAAGGTCTGCCGTGCCGCACGGTATTTCTTTGCCTTCCGCTGCAGGGCGCCGAGGTAGAAGCGCGCCTCCACCGCACTGGCCGAATTCGGGAAACGGTCGATGAAGGAGCGGAACTGATCCTCCGCCTGCGCGTAGAGTCCGTCGTCGTACAGCTGAACGGCCAGCTTGAACTCCGCGCTTTCCCGCGTGTCCTGTGCCTGCGTGCCCTGCGCGGCGATAAATAGCAGCATGACGATACTTGTCAGAAAAACTCTGTTCATACGTCCTGTATTCCCATGGTTGGAAAAAAGAAACATATTGAATTGACGCGGCAGAGGCAAGGTGGACGCTGCCCCCCACGGGGCCGCCCTTCTCCATTTTCCCGTATCCCATTCTTCTCTATCTTAGGGGATTGATACTGCAACTGTCTATCTGATCACGAAGCAAGGAGAAGCGCATTGTCGAACGAACTGACCGCACTCGAACCCAAAGCACTGTGGAATCACTTTTACGGCCTGACGCAGGTCCCCCACCCCTCCAAAAAGGAAGAAAAGATTCTTGCCTACCTCAAGAAACTCCTGACGGATATGGGATACACCTTCGAGCAGGATGAAACGGGGAATCTCGTGGTCCGCAAGCCGGCCACCCCCGGATACGAGAACGCCCCGATGGTTCTCATCCAGGGCCATGTCGACATGGTCTGTGAGAAGAACAAGGACACCGAATTCGACTTCGACAACGATCCGATCGATGCGTACGTCGACGGCGAATGGGTCACCGCGAAGGGCACCACGCTCGGTGCGGACAACGGCATCGGTGTCGCTGCCGGCCTCGCGGTGCTGGAAGCCAAGGACATGGTGCATCCCCCGATGGAGTTTCTCTTCACCGTCGACGAAGAGACGGGACTGACAGGTGCCAAGGGGCTGAAGCCCGGCTTCCTGAAGGCCGACATCATGCTCAACCTCGATTCCGAGGAAGACGGCGCGCTCTACGTCGGCTGCGCGGGCGGCATGGACACCGCCGGTGTCATGAGACTCAAACTTTCCGATGCCCCGGCGACCTCCCAGGCCATCGACATCAATCTTGGCGGCCTCAAAGGCGGACACTCCGGTCTCGACGTCGCGACGGGACGCGGCAACGCCATCAAGTTCCTCACCCGCGTGCTTGCCGATCTCCGCGCCAACGTCGACGGCGTGCAGTTCTCCAGCATGCTCGGCGGCAGCAAGCGCAACGCCATTCCGCGTGAAGCAGAAGCCGTGATCTACGTCCCGCAGGACAAGGTGGAC
>CAJXSA010000406.1 GCA_913060595.1 uncultured Ignavibacteria bacterium | reverse complement strand
CGTGTCCGAGCCACTGAACGCCTCTGTACAGGGAATTCGGCTCCATGATGAAGCCGTTGGCGAGAAACTCCCGCACCGCATCGACATCGATGCCGAGTTGTGGCTCATAGGCCAGGATTGCCTGCGCACTGGTGGAGAAAAGAAAGCGACCGGCATCCGAACAGTACAGCAGCGGTTTGATGCCGTAGGCATCCCTGAACAGCCAGAGGACGTCCTCCGAAGAATCGTAGATACTGATGGAGAACATTCCCTCCAGTCGCCGAATGAATCCCTCACCCCACAACTCGAATCCCTCCGCCACCACTTCCGTATCGGATGTCGTGCGCAGTGTGATTCCTGCGTCGGTCAGCTCCCGTCCAAGTTCTCGAAAATTATATATCTCCCCATTGTAGGCCATCGTATAGCGGCCGCTCTGTGTCGTGAACGGCTGAAGCGCCCGCGTATGGAGATCCAGGATCGCCAGGCGTGTATGAATGAGCATCACAGTTTGATCGGGGGTAAGAAATGTCCCCGAACCGTCGGGTCCGCGGGAATTCAGCACATCCCGGATGCGGTCGGATCTGCTCGATTCAACGGGGGTGGACGCAATGACACCGAAAAAGCCGCACATACTAACGCGGCCTCCGCTGCGCCGACCACATGACCGGTATCATCATCTGCTGAGACGTGATACGTACCACTCATACGTGCGGCGAATGCCTTCTTCCAGCGAAATCTTCGGCTTCCATCCCAGCGCCTTCAGTTTCGATACATCCAGAAGCTTCCGGGGTGTGCCATCCGGATACTCGGGATTGAAGCGCAGTTCGCCCTCGAAACCGATGATACGCTGCACCGCCCCCGCCAGTTCGCGAATCGTGATATCCTCACCGGTACCCACATTCAAATGTTGCTCGCCGTCATAATTATTCATCATGAACACAAGCGCCTCTGCACAGTCATCGACATGCAGAAATTCCCTTCGTGGCGACCCCGTCCCCCGGATCTCAACGTAATCACTCGTGACCCCCTTCCCGGCCAGCTCTTCGACAAGATCGTCTGTGTAATCAGTGTAATCTGTGGTTCACATTATTTCTCAAAATTTATCAGATAATCGACCATCCAGGCAGTCACATCAATCTTGTCCTCCAGCATTTTCTGCCTCCGTGCATGGTACACTTCCCGCCGATCGGGGAGATTCAGAATTTTCTCCAGTCGACGCAGCAGCAGGCCGGGTTGGCTGCCGGGGACTCCGAAGCCAAGCTTGTAATGGTTCTCAATGTCGTCAAGATAGCTGATGCGGCCGACAAAGTCGTTGAAGCGCAGGAAGGGAGTACCGAGCACTCCTGCTTCGGCGGCCATGGTCTGGCTGTCGCCGATGTACATTTCCGCGAAGGCGAGGATGTGATGCATATCCGCCGGATCGATCGCCATGCGCCTGGATTCGAATTTCGGCTGCAGCGGACGCTCCGAAGTGATCCAAACCTTCATATGCGGCGTGAGTTCAGTAATAATCTGCTCGGCAAGGTTGTCGGTGATGCCGCGGATGCCGTCGTCATGGTGCGCATTCAGACTGGAGAAACGCAGCACGGCGAAGTGTTCGTCTGCGGGAAAGTATTTCTCAACGATTGTGCGGTCAGGGACAAAACGGTTGGGATGCAGGTACGCGAGTTCGTGATAACCTTGGTAGAATACCGTTTTGTTTGCCCACTGACCAACGCGGCAGCCCTGCGGGACCAGTATCTGCGTCGCCCACGGATAGGCCAGTTTCGCGTACATGGGCACCACGTCCCAGTCATCTTCGTTGACATTGATGCTCGGGGTACGAAGGAACCGACCGATATGCGAAATCTCGACTCCCGTTCCGATCAGCAGGTCCGGCTTCGAACGCCGCACGAAGTGCAGCATCCGCCAGTCGCGCTTGAGCATGCCGATCGCGAGTCCCGCCCTGCTGTCACCTCGGCCCTCGGGCAGAATGTTCTGATACTCCCAGACGGTGGATGCGAGCAATTCTTCCAGAACATCCTTCTTCTTGATGAGGATATCAGTTTCGTGCCCTCTGTCACGCAGTTCGGAAATGACATGTTTGAAGAGGTGGAAGTGGGCTGGGTGGCCCATGTAAAACAGGAATTTCATATATCCACTATATTATGAACCACAGAGGGCGAGGAAGACAAGGAGGACTTTTCGGTTCTTATTCCCTGAAAATTTCCTCCTTGCCCTCCTTGTTCTCTGTGGTTGATATTAATTCCGCAAGCGCGACCGCCATCCAGGCGTTGGACCAGCGCATATACGAGATGCGGTTCGTATACCAGGGGAATTTCTGATAGTAGAAATATCCGCGCCTGCCCTGCATCTCCCGGATCGTGTACTCGGCGATCAGCTTCGCGAAGTCACGATACTCATCGAACATGCTGAACGTCACGATGCCCTGGGCCTGGTTATGGATCTCCACCGGCCATTTCTTCGGCAGGCGCCATTTCGAGCGGCCGCTGTCGAAGAACTGCTCATTGCGATAGAACTCCAGCCCCTTCCGCACAGCATCCTCCCAATTCGGCCTCCGGATCCCGGTGATGCGCATGATCTCCTCGATCGACTCGATCACGTATCCCTGGTGAAAATCTATCTGCACCCGCTCCTTCCCAGAATCGAGATCGAGACTGTAATTCCACCGTCCGTCCGACTGTTGTCGGTGAGCGACAAAATCCACAGCAGCTTCCAAGATGTTTATCAACTCGTCACCCCGATTAGGTCGCCGCAGGCGACCGTATCGAGGGGCCCTTGCAATATCAGCTGTTCCACCAACATCTAAATACCTCGCCAGAATCTCCGCCCCCAGCAGCGACGCATTATAACACGCATCCTTCATCACCGGCGTGTAGGAGATGCAGATTCCCGTTTCGTCCTCATGGCGCGGCAGGTGATTCAGCACGAAGTCAACGGCGCCCGCCATCACCTCAATCACCCGTTCATCGCCTGAGCTGCGGTAATACTCATGCAGTCCCTTCACCACGAAGCCCGTCGCTACGACTGAAGGTTCATATGCTGCGAGATGCTTCACCGGTGACGCCCAGGGAAAATTATATCCCCAGCAGTAGCTGCTGTAGCCCTGCGAGGAATGCTCCCGCAGCCAGATAAGGAGCTTTTCCGCTTTCTCCAGGTACTCCTGCTTCCCGGTCTGGCGATAGAGCAGGCTGTACGCACGTAAAAAAAGGCCGATTCCCTTGGGATTGCGGCCTTTTCTGACGCCCAGCAGTAGACGAATGTTCAGCGGATTGCGCTTCTGGAACTGTATGGCGAGGACGGGGCCCCACTTCCCCAGCCAGTGAAACGG
>CAJXSA010000405.1 GCA_913060595.1 uncultured Ignavibacteria bacterium | reverse complement strand
CCATGACCATGTCAGGTTTGGGGAGGGACATCCCCAGTTCGTAGAACTGCGTAATCTCGAGGTCGTCGTTGAGGCTCGAGAAGGAGATGCCGCCGCTTCCGGAAATGTAAATGCCGCCGTCATTGCCGACGTAGGCAACGTCCGGGGCGGTGGGTGAAAACTCGATGGCGTGCTGGTCGACATGCAATCCCCCGCGAGGAGAGAAGCTTTCGCCGCCATTCATGCTCAGATACAGTCCCACGCCGCCGACGAGCACGCGATCGGGATCTGTCGGATGCACGCCGATTTCACAGTTGTACCAGCCGTAGGTGTTGAAGAAATTCTGCGGGTTGACGGCGGGAAGCGTGCGAACCCAGGTGTCGCCGCCGTCGGTGGACTTCATGAGCGCAAGCGTCTTGTTCCGGTAGGGATTCTTCGATCCGGTGAGGATGGCGTAGATGATGTCAGGCTGCGTCAGGCAGAGATCCACCGCGCAGCGTCCGATGCTGTCCCTGCCGATGCCCATGTCGAGCACTTCCCAGGTCACGCCGTGATCGTGTGAGCGGAGAATTCCTTCCCCCTGCACGGCCGCGTACAGCAGGCTGTCGATGGTCGGGTGCAGCACGAGGTCATGTGCCAGCCCTCCGCGCGTTTTCGTCCAGGTCACACCCGCATCCGTAGAGCGGAACAGGCCCTGGCGCGCCGCGGCGAAGACGATGGTGTCCTGCGTTTTGTGCACCTTGATGGCGCCGATGTTCTTGGCGAAGGTGTTGCTGACCACGTCCCAGGTGGCGCCTGCATCCGTGGATTTGGCTATGCCGACACCGGGATAGGAATCGGCGCTGCCGTTGGCTTCTCCCGTTCCGACGTAAATGATGTCCGGGTTGTTCGGATCGATATCGATGCTGCCCATGGCCATGGTCGGCAGGTTGTCCGACACCGGTTCAAAGGTGTAGGCCAGGCTCGTCGCGTTCGTGCTCTTCCACACGCCGCCGTCCGCGGCGGTAAAGTACACGATATCGGGGTCGGTCGGATGAATGGCGATGCCGGTGAGCCGTCCGCCGATATTCGTCGGTCCAACGTTCACCCAGGACGCGCGGGTGCTGCTGTTCTGCTTGGCCAGCGCTGCCGGGGGACGGTAGACGGACATCTGCTCAGACTGCCGCCAGGCATTGATGCGTGCATTGTGGGGGATGCTGCCGTCGGATTCGACGCGTGATTCGCGGAACCAGCGGTAGCGCTCCCGAATCCACTCTTCGCTGTCGCGGTAGAGGGAAAGCGTTTCCTCGGGTTCGACGGAGTTGTATGGGACGGGAGTCTGTGCGGCGAGCGGGAGTGCGATTCCGAGCAGGAGGAGGAGGGAAGAAACAATCTTCATGGCGGGTACAGCGTTGTGAGTGTTGCGAGATCGGCTGAAGCGTGGGCAGGCGTCAACCGTAATATTAAAGAAATATCTCCACTCACGGAGGGAAAATCAAGGAAAATCGGCTACTTCATGGTCCGAATCTCAAGCGCCTTCATATCGATGTGCACATCGCCGCGTGTCGCGTGTATCGTCAGCACACCGCTGCCCGATTCGGATGTGAGTCTGGGACTTGAAAACAGCCTTTTGGCCGGCATGGAGGGGGTGCTGCCGTTGACGCTGCGGGCACCGTCGAAGGTGAAGTCCATCGCGTCGCCGAAAATCGTGGTGTAGCGCACGCGGCGCTGCTGAGCAAATGCGGTGGTGTCCGGCCGCGTCGCATGGATTTTCTTCATGAAGTCGGTGAAGGAACCAATGATGTTTCTTCCTGCCACCTGCACGACGACACCGTTTCGTTTCTCGGAGGAAAAGAAGCGCTTGCCGAACATCCCGTCGACGAGGCGGTAGGGCTTCAGCGGGTAGATGCCGATGTACACGTCGCCCGCATCAATGGTGATCCAGCCGCTTTCGAGCGAATCCACATGCATGCTGTCCACCACAGGCGGGAAGAAACCCGCGATCACGGGGAAGCGGGATACCGTGCCGATATCGTAGAGCGCAATCAGCGTGTTCCTGTGCTGGAAAACGTCCTCGAACGGGGACCCGCCCACTGTTTTCGTCACCGTGCCGTAATACGGATCAACCATTCCCACGTTCCGCATTGCGATCTCGCCGTCGTGCGGGATGAAGGGCAGAAGGGCGTCAGGGTCCGACCAGGGCTGCATGACAAAAAGCGTCGCAGGGTTTTCCGGATTCTTCGATATCCAGGTCACGTCCCAGCTGTGCTGCTCGCGCGGCTGCACGAGTCCCCCGGGGATGGAACCGATGGCATAGAGCGGATCCATGTACGTGTAGCGTATCACTTCTTCGTCGCTGTCCCTCTGACCGCTGCGGATGCGAACCGCCGCGCGCTTGCGCTCCCAGCTCTCGTAGGGATCGCGGCGCACGGTGGCGAGTTCCACGATGGCAGGATGGGGACTGAAATCGCTGAGCGCAGCGAAAAGCTGCTCACGGGAGTAGGCCTGCGGTCCGTCTCCGAAATAGAGCCAGGACATGCTGGACATTTCAGTGGAAATCGGCTGCATGGCTCCCATCATGTGTTCGCGTCCGTGAGCGCCGCAGTAGCTTCCGTTGAGATGGTCGTGTGCAAAATCGGCGAGCAGCCATTGCGCCATCAGGTCGGCGCGGAGACGAAACTCGCTGCCGACGCCGTGGTCTCGAAGCAGCAGACAGGAAACGAGGAAAATGCCGCCGTAGGTAGGGGAATCGAATTCCCGCTGTCCATGATCGGTGCTCTCCTTCATCCATTGCAGGAGAAATGCGCGGGCGTCGTCCGCGTTCTCACCGCAGGAGCGACCGTTGAAAAACGTCGCTTCCTCCGGGAAGGCGTGCGCGGCGAGATACAGGGCGGTGTAATACGCGACGCGCTCGTGTTCCCCCTGCAGGGGACGCACGGGAAAGCGCTCCCAGATGTACTGGATCCGTTCGCGCAGACTGTCGGTAAGAAGGTCGCGGGTGTGCACGTACACAGCCGTCATGCGCCAGCGCTCGACGATGTCGCTCGACACGGTGGAAGTCAGTTCCCGCAGCATCGCGAAACCGCTCTCCCGTCGCGCGGTATCGAGGGTTCGCGCGGTCGCTGCCGCATAATTGCTGCCGATGTGACTGTCGGTGAAGAAACGGCGAATGCTGTCCCTGCGCGCGGAAAAATCGGTCTGCGCGTCAAGTCCTTGCGCGCACACAAACAGAAAAACGAGGGGAAGGAGGATTCTCATGTTACTGCATCCAGAGGTCACTGACATATCCGAGACGTATGGAGAACGGCTGCCATGTTTTGCCGCGCGTATCCGATATGAACGAACCGTTCTCAGCGCCGGCGTACACGCGCTCGGGCTGATCGGGGTCAAAAAG
>CAJXSA010000404.1 GCA_913060595.1 uncultured Ignavibacteria bacterium | reverse complement strand
CCGTCAAAAAGTACTCCAGCGTCGCGGCGACCAGGGTTTCGAAACCAAGATCGTCCACAAGGGCATCTCGCAGCTCTGTGGTGGCGATGGAGTCTTCGAGGATAATGGATGATTCGGTCGGCCTGGTCATGAACAGGGCGTCTTCGTCGGCAATGCCGCTGATGGTGATGTCTTCGAGTGAAATACCGGCGAATTCTTCTGGCGCGATATCACCGACATCCTCCTGTGCGATACGCACGGCATATGCAGGAACAGTTTCTGTCATCTGATCATCGGCGCGAAGGAAAAACCAGAGGGCGATGGCGACGAGAACAGCTGCGGCGACCGGGATCAGCACGGCGCTGCGGCCGGAAAAGAAACGTGATTGGCGATGCCGTCGGTCGATTTTCTCATGCAGCGCGACGGAAAATCCGGTCCAGTCGACATTCGCTTTCTCGTCACGCGCGGTGGGCAGCATATTCTGCATGAGAGGTCGAAGCTGCTCGACTTCGTCCGCACAGGCAGGGCAGGAGGTGACATGCTGCCGTACGCGCTCTTCATCGCTGGCAACAAGCTTCCCGTCGAGATAGTCCGGGATCAGGACTCGTATGGACTCACAGGTGTGCTTTGACATAACGCTCAACTTTCCTGACGGCGTGATGATAATTCGCCTTCAGGCCTCCGGCAGATGTTTCAAGAATCGTTGAAATTTCCTCATAGGGCAGCTCTTCAAAATAGCGCAGGACGAAGACGGCGCGCTGCTTCTCCGGAAGCGTGTCGACGGCACGCGCAATCAGCAGGCGCAGTTCTCGACGTTCGATATCTTCGTTCGTGTTTGCATCGTCATCGGGTATCATTTCCTCCCTGTCCGTAAGCGAGAAGAAGGAACGGAGACGCGCTTTGCGAATGTGGTTGAGACTGAGGTTCACCGCGATGCGGTACAGCCAGGTGAATATCTGTGCGTCGCCGCGGAAATTGTCGAGTTTTTCATACGCTCGAATGAACACGTCCTGAGTCAGGTCCAGGGCCTCGTCGTGGTCGCGTATCATTCGACGAATGACCCAGTAGATCCGTTCCTGATGCTGCCGGACCAGCTGATTAAATGCGGAACGGTCCCCGGACCGGCTTGCCTCGACAATATCGGTTTCGCTGCGCGGAGTCATAACCTGACAAAATGTACGAAATCCGTCGTCACGATCCGACGCGTGTATCTCGGCCGCTCTGCCTACCATCATCGCTGTCCTCCACCGAATCCACCGCGGCCGCCGCGCCGGTTTCCATCCCTCGGGGGCCGTGCCTCCAGAAACTCCTCACGGGAGACGTAGCCGTCACTGTCCCTGTCCATGGCTTGAAAGCGCTCTTCCGCTGTTCCGCTGCGCACCGGGACGTCTCGGAACTCATCCCAGGATATGCGCCCGTCGCGGTCCAGGTCGAGACGGGCAAACATCTGCGCCGGATCAGGCCGACGCGTGCTTTCGTCTCCGGAGGAGCAGGCGATCGCCAGAAGCGTGATGAGGATGGTGCCTGCAAATGGCAGGGATGACAGATATTTCATGGGATTCCTCGGTAAAACGATTGCGTATGTTGGACAGCGTTCGGTGCGTCCGGTTTAATACTCTCCCCGGAAACGAGCGTTATTGTTCGATCACGGTGAATTTCCTATACTGCTTTTCTCCGCTCCGCAGCGGTGCACGATCCACATTTCACAAGGACAGACAGCCCAGGTCATGAAGAACAATCGCATCCTCGTCACTTCTGCACTGCCGTATGCCAACGGCGCCATCCATTTCGGTCATCTTGCCGGGGCGTACCTGCCGGCTGACATGTATGTACGGTACCAGAGGCTTCGCGGACAGGACGTCCTTTTCATCTGCGGGTCGGATGAACACGGTGTCAGCATTCTCATATCCTCTCAGAAAGAAGGTGTGGAACCCCGCCAGATCATAGACCGGTATCATGAGCGCAACAGGCGCGCTTTCGATCGTGTTGGAATGAGTTTCGACAACTATTCCCGTACTTCCGCACCCGTGCATCATCAGACTGCGCAGGAATGGTTCCTCGATTTCAAGCGAAAGGGCATTCTGAAGGAAAGCACCGAGAAGCAGCTGTTCGACCCGGTAGCAGGAATGTTCCTCCCGGATCGGTTTGTGATCGGCACATGTCCCCATTGCGGGTACGACCGCGCCTACGGTGACCAGTGTGAGAACTGCAGCAAGTATTATGACCAGACAGAACTGCTCAATCCGAAAAGTCTGCTCAGTGATGCCGCACCGGTCGTTCGCGACGCTCGCCACTGGCATTTCCCGCTCGGAGCATTCCAGGAGAAGCTCGAGCAGTATGTCGAATCTCACGCCGGTGATTGGAAGGAGAATGTGCTGCAGCAGGTTCGGTCCTGGCTGAAGGCGGGACTCAGCGACCGTCCCATCTCACGTGATCTGACCTGGGGTGTCCAGGTACCGGAAGAAGATGAGGGCAAAGTGCTCTATGTCTGGTTCGAGGCCGTTCTCGGGTACATATCCGCCACAAAGGAGTGGGCGGAGGCAAAAGGGGATGCTGATCTCTGGGAGCGCTACTGGAAGGCGGAAGATACGCGCTATATCGCATTCATCGGCAAGGACAACATCGTTTTCCACTGCCTGATGTTTCCGGCCATGCTCATGGCGAAGGGTGATTTCGTGCTGCCGGACAACGTTCCCGCGAACGAGTTTCTGAATCTGGAAGGAAAGAAATTCTCCAAGAGCCAGAACTGGTCCATCGAGCTCAACGAATTCCTCGACACATATCCCGCGGATCCTCTGCGATACACACTCGCGATGAACATGCCTGAGAGCAGGGACAGTGATTTCTTCTGGAAGGATTTTCAGGCGCGAAACAACAATGAACTGGCGGATATTCTCGGGAATTTTGTCAATCGCACGGCACATTTCGTGCAGAAGCATTTCGACAACGCCATTCCCGATCCGGGACAGATGGGGAAGGAGGATGAGGCCTTCCTCACTCAATTCTCCACTGCTGCCGCCGAAATCGCGGATTGTTACGAGCGTTTCCGTTTCCGCGATGCTGTTGTCGCCACCATGAATCTTGCCAGGGCTTCGAACAAGTATTTCAATGACAGGGAGCCCTGGAAAACGGTGAAAACCGACAAGCAGACATGCGCGGCGACGCTCTACTGCAGCCTGCAGGCAGTGTACGCCCTCAGCGTGTTCATTGAACCTGTGCTGCCGTTTACCGCTGAGAAGCTGCGCGCCTACTGCAATATCAGCGATGCCGATCTCCTGCGATGGGATGCGCCCGGAGAGCGCCTGCTCGAAGCCGGACATGAACTTGGAGCCAAGGTGCTGCTTTTCGACAAGATCGACGATGAGACCATCGAGGCGGAAA
>CAJXSA010000403.1 GCA_913060595.1 uncultured Ignavibacteria bacterium | reverse complement strand
CCATTCTCTTCTCATGTGGCAGACTCAGCATGCAGCCATAAGAATGCCGGAAGAACCAGATTCGGCATGGTGGCTTTACGCGCGGAGCAGCAGGTACAGGGCAATAAACCACAGGAGCGCGCTGAGAATGAGAAGTCCGAGCGACAGAATCTTATTCTTCCATTGCATCGCTGCTTCCCCGGGTTAGAATGACATCCCGAATCCAAGCTGCAGGTAATACGGCAGCATGGCATTCTCGTCGTCAAACTGGGCGTCGGTCAAACCGAACCGCAGCGTTACGTCCACCCAGTTCCCAATTGTCTTCCCCCCCTGAATCCCGTAGTAGAAATTGCCTCCCGTCGGCACGTACCATCCGTCGCGGATCCCGGAGAACCCATATGTCTTCATGACGTCAGAATGAGTCAGCCGAGTTGCGATGGCCTTGTCGAAGCCGAATTCGGCCGCCGCATGCCAGTCGGGATCATAGTATCCCACCAGCATGGAGAAGTCGGCACCGAAGCTGACAATGCGCACCAGTTCGTTCTGGCAACGCCGGAAAATCGAAGCTATCTTGACGGTGGCGGAAAATCCGCGCCATTCGACGACCTCCATCTGTCCTCCCAATCGGATGGAGAAATCGTCAATGAGCTGATCCCCCATGGGAACAGAGCAGTGCAATCCCACGACGACCGGACGGGGAAGGGCGATTGCATGGCTGTAAGACATCTGTGTCACGGCTCCGTAATCGTACCCGAAATTCAGCTGAAGGCGGTTCGGGCGATCCATGCGCATGGCCCTCCAGTTCACGTCCTGGGAAAATCCGCTCTGTGCGGCGGCCACAATGATGATGAGTGTCACGAGTATCGTTTTCATGGGATGTTCCTTGCATAAATATGTATTATCGGACGGTTTTGAGATATGTCATGGCGATCGGATAGAACTGATCCCATCCGAAATACGTGATGCTGTGACCCGTTCCGCGAATTTCGGCTAGCTGAACCCGGGGATAGGCCGATGAAACGTGTTCTGCATGCGATTTCCCGTAGGCCTGGTTCAGCTCGCTGTACGCGAACAGCACGGGTTTGTCGTACTGCTGAAGACGTGTCGTGAAGTCGAAAGAATGGTCGCGCGCGTATGTATATAAGCTGGCGGCGGACACCGCTCCCATCCTCCAGAAGGGCGCAGGACCCTCGATTCCGAGCTTGTTTCCTTTCGCATATTCGGCGGCACCCTGAATGGCGGCCTTGTAGTCGAGTTTTTCGTGATCGCTTCCCGTAATGAACTGATCCAGGAAGACACGATCATTGACGGTCTCTTCGAAAGGATCGATGGTCTGCCAACGTTTGATATACGCTTCGGTATCTGACCAGGTGAATCCTCCCGGTTCTGCCAGTATCACTCCGCTGATATCCTCAGGGTGCTCATTGACATAGGCAGTCGCAAGCATGGCTCCCCAGGAAAGTCCCAGGAGAGTCACTTTCTGTCCAGGTGAACGGTAATGCCCGATTACCCCGCTCAGGTCATCGATGAACAATGCGTTTCCCTGCGTTTCATACATCTCCCTGTCGTGCCGTTTGGACAGGCCGGCTCCACGCTGGTCGTAAAAAACGACGAAAAATCCGTCGTCGGCGAACGCGGCGCATTTCAGCATGCTCCGGTAATCGCCGCCGGGACCTCCGTGGAGAACGACGATCATGGGGTCGTTCGGATCGCCGAAACTCTCCGAATGCAGAAGAGTGCCGTTGACCTCGATGGAAGGCAGCGAGGGGTCCTCGTCAACCGTCAGCGGGACCAGTTGACCGTGCTCCTCGGGTTCCAGGATGTCGCATGCACTGAACGTGGCCGCGAATACCGCTGCGGTGACGATGACGATCGAGAAAAAGAGTTGTTTCATGATTGCTCCAGATGATCGGGAATGAAAAAATGACCGAGTGTCTGGCGCAATTGTACGGCTTCCGCCGGCGCGGGTCGTTTCAGCCTGTAAGCTGACACCTGTTGGAGGAGTGCCACCTTGCAGGATGAGACCCGGAAGGTTAGATCTGGTCGCGGGAGAGGGAAGCTGTGAACTGGGAGGGTGTTTGGCCGGTCTGGTTCTTGAAAACCCGGTTGAATGACGACTTGGAGCTGAATCCGCAGTCGTATGCGATGGAAAGCAGTGTGAACTGTTGATTTTTTCTGGCTTTGATCTGACGTTTGAAAGCCTGGATCCTGTAGAAATTCACGAAATCATGGAAATTCTTCTGTTCCCTCTGGTTGATGACCTGCGAGAGGTGGTTCGGATGAACCCCGAGCCTCGACGCGAGATCGTGGATCGAGAGATCGCTCTTCTGATACAGCTCATCCTCGACCATGAGTGCGATCAGCGCTGCATGGAGATCGTCGGCCGCATCGTCGCGTAACCCGGATTTCGTGTACTTCTTTCGGTGCTCCGCGGTTTCGGATTGCATGTCCGGGAGCTCGGTTCCCTGCACATCTGATTCGTCCTTGGGCGATGCGGGGCCGGGCCGCGCATTGGCGTGCGCAAAGATATTCCCCTGCCTGACACCGAAAAATCCGATCAGGAATACGAAGACGACCACACCGCTGAACGTCAGCGGTTCGGTCCGGAACAGCAGCAGCAAAAGCCAGATGCCGCCCATTCCATAGGTCAGGATCTCCAGCCAGCGAAGGCTGACCTTATCCAGGTCGGAAAACCTGTCGCGCACAGCGATCCTGTGCCGCCGGAGCATTACCGCCGATACGATGACATACGCGACACCGGAAATCGTGACGGCGTAGAGCTTCACAAGATTGAACCATTCGTAACCTGCACCGCCGGCCCGATATACCGCGATCTTCTGATCGGCGGTGAGAGGGAGAATGAAAAACACTAGGAGGTAGCCGTACATGATGCCGGCCGGGAGCAGGTGCAGGAGCAGTATTGTCCTGTTCCGCGGGAGTTGTCCGGTGACGAAGGAGACGTAATAGAACAGGAAAACTCCGTGCAACAGCGGAAGAGGATGTTCCAGTCCCAGCAGGAACGGAACGTCGTACATATCCCCGGTATAATACAGGTTGAACAGGAAGAGGTGGACGATGATCAGGAACATCCACAACGCCAGGATCCTGTCAGACACCGATTGCGGCTTCTTGCTTATCAGCAGGAATTCGATGAACACGGCAACGCCGATTCCGGCGATGAAAAACAGGCTCATATGCCCGGTCCGAGCCAGGGATACATGTCAGGATGAATCACGGCCAGTGCGCCGCTGCCGGCAGTCATCGAGCGTCTCCATCCATTGTTGCAGGAGAAGGAAAGGAAACCACGAAAGGGAACGTGGATTGTTGCATGGTAAAAGAAACGATGAGATCTGTTCGTTGTGAAGCTACGCAATGTTTCCTTCTCGTCAAATCGGCGCGA
>CAJXSA010000402.1 GCA_913060595.1 uncultured Ignavibacteria bacterium | reverse complement strand
ACCGACGCACGTTTCCGGTACTACCTGCCGGCGCATCCCGACGGCATTGCGGCCGCGGGCTGCCGCGAAATCGTGTATCACGATATCTATCCCGCCACCGACCTCGTCTGCACGATCGCAGACGATGGTGTCAAGTACGCCTTTCATCTGCGGCCCGGTGCCCGGCCGGAGCATATCCGCCTTCGTTACGACGGCGCGGACAGACCTATTATAGAAAGAGACGGAACCGTGCGCGTCCGCCATGGTGCAGGTGAAATCCGTGACGGCGCACCCGCCGCATGGCAGACAGAGGCAGACGCGACACTTCCGCGTGACGTGCGATGGACGGAGGAGGACGGGACGCTTGGATTTGCACTGCCGCACTGGGATGCGGCGCGTTCCCTGGTGATCGATCCTTTCCTGCAGTGGAGCACATTTCTCGGCGGAACACTTTCCGACTACGCGCGCGACATCGCCGTCGATGACGACGGTGGCATGATACTTTGCGGATATACGGCGGGGACGGATTTTCCCGTCACCCCCGGAGCCCTGCAGTCGGCGTCCCGCGGAAACTTTGAAACCTTCGTGACGTCCTTCAGCCGTGCCCGCAAACTCCTCTGGTCCACCTACTATGGCGGCAGCGGCTCGGAAGAAAACCCGCAGATTGCACGCGCGAAGGACGGGAGCATATACGTCGCGGGGGCCACGTCCAGCACCGACCTGCCCGTGTCGCCGCAGGCGACGCAGCCGCGCAGCGGCGGACGCTACGACATGTTTCTCCTCGCCCTGACCGCCGGCGGCGAGCGTCGATGGTCCACGTATTTCGGCGGCAGCTATTCCGATGAATGTTCGGATATCGCGGTATCCGCCGGCGGGGCGGTATACGTCACGGGCGGGACGTACAGCACGAATTTCCCCGTCACACCGGATGCGGTGCAGACAAGCAACGCCGGTGACTACGACATGTTCGTCGCGCAGTTCACGCCGAAAGGCACGCGGCAGTGGGCGAGCTACATCGGCGGGTGGAGCATGGACTTCGCCTCCGGCATCGCTGTCGGCGAGGAAGGCGACATCTTTCTCACCGGCCGCACCGAGAGCAGCAATCTTCCGGGCGTGGCGGAGGGACTGCAGACCTCTTACGGGGGCGGCAGTTTCGACGCCTTCGTCCTGCGCATCAGCGGGAGAACGCGCGCGCTGCTCTGGAGCAGCTACGTCGGCGGCGAGGAGGAAGACAGCGCCGAACGCATCGCGCTCGACGATGACGGGAACGCGCTCATCGCCGGGTACACCTCCAGCAGGGGGTTCCCGATTCGCGGCAGTTCGCATCAGAAACGGCACGGAGGACTGATCGACGCCTTCCTCGCCAGCGTCGACGGGAAGGGGAAACTGCGATGGTCCACCTATCTCGGTGGGGAGGAAATCGACAAAGTCTCCGGTCTCACGGTGGACGTGCACGGGAATATCATGCTGGCCGGTTTTACCGGCAGCAGGGACTTCCCCGTTGTCGGACGCGGCTTCCAGGACGAGAAAGGCGGCGGATACGATGTCTTCCTCTCGCAGTTCACTTCCGGCGGCACCTGTATCTGGGGAACGCTGTTCGGCGGGGAAACGCATGATATCGCCTACGGGCTCGGCACCGACGAGAAAGGCAACTCCATTGTTGTCGGCGGGACGGAAAGCCGTGGATTCCGCACCGCGGGCAACATCTACCAGGGTGATCTTTCCGGACTGACCGACGCGTTCATTCTTCGTGTGATATTCAACGAGCCCGCCGTCAGCGCCGGCCGCGACACGACGATCTGTCGTGGCGGAAGCGCAACCCTGGCCGCAGCCGCAGCCGGGGGACAGCCGCCCTACCAGTACTCCTGGACACCGTCGGTGACGCTCAGCGACGCCCGCAGCGCCACGCCCGTGGCCCGCCCGGCCGCGACGACGACATACGTGCTCGCCGTGACAGACGCGGAAGGCGCCGTCGCGCGCGACACCATCGTGGTGGAGGTTTCCGCGCCTCCCGTCGCCGATGCCGGCATGGACGTCGCGATCTGTCCCGGCGGCAGCGAAACCCTTCAGGTTCGCGTCCGTGAC
This sequence comes from uncultured Ignavibacteria bacterium, assembly GCA_913060595.1. Classification (GTDB taxonomy): domain Bacteria; phylum Bacteroidota; class Ignavibacteria; order SZUA-365; family SZUA-365; genus BM516. The sequence continues at coordinate 1,325 of CAJXSA010000402.1, read as the reverse complement.
GGCCGTGGGCCCTATTCGTTCTCATGGTCCCCGGCGGCGGGACTCAACAATCCCGAAGCGGCAAATCCTGTCGCGCGTCTGGCACGCAGCACGCGGTATGTGGTCACTGTCACAGACGCACTCGGCTGCGTGGGACGCGATTCCATCACGGTGCAGGTGCATCCCGGTGTCGCCGTGGAAACGGGTGACGCGCTCAGCGCCTGCGCCGACGCACCCGTGCGTCTCCCCGCGACGGTCACCGGCGGACGGGCACCGTACCGATACGCATGGACCCCGGCGGCGGGACTCGACAATCCGACGCTTCAGTCTCCGCAGCTGCTGCCGCGAAGCAATGTCCGCTATATCGTCACCGTGACGGACGCGAACGGCTGCACGGCACGCGACACCCTGGCAGTAACTGTGCATCGTCCGCCCGTCGTGGACGCCGGCGACGATCTCGTGCTCTGCGGCGGCGGTGTCGAGAAACTTTCGGCCCGCGTGAGTGGTGGGAAGAAGCCCTACACCTATGCCTGGGCGCCGCGCGACGGACTTTCTTCCTCTACGATACTGACTCCGGAGGTGCGACCCACGCGCAGCGGCATGTATGTGCTCACCGTCACGGATCGAAACGGCTGTGTGGTACGTGACTCGGTGACGGTGTTCGTGCATCCGCAGCCGACACTCGCCCTGGCGGCGGACGTGGATGCCTGCGAAGGTGCCCAGGTGCAGATCGGCGGCCAGGCCGCGGGCGGAACGCCACCATACCGTTACCGCTGGTCTCCGGCGGCAGGACTGAGCGACGCCACCGCACCCGCGCCGATGGCCGCGCCGCGGCGCAGCACCACGTACGAGGTCAGGGTGACGGACGCCAACGGCTGTGAAGTCAGCGCGTCGGTTCGCGTAAATCTTCGCCCCAGTCCCTCTCTCCGCCTGCGCGATCGCGAGCGCATCTGCCTCGGCGGGTCCGTGCAGCTCAAGCCGAGTGTGCGTGGCGGCAAGGCGCCGTACACCTATGCATGGTCCCCGGCGGCCGGACTCTCCGCCGCGAATATCGCCCAGCCGGTGGCCTCCCCGACGACGCCGGTGACATACACGCTGCGTGTGACCGATGCGCGTGGCTGCACGGTGGAGGGAACGGTGGATATCGTCGTTCTCTCGCCCCCGGTCGTCAATGCCGGTCAGGACGTCACCCTGTGCGAAGGATCACCCCTGACGCTCGATGCGCGCATCAGCGGAGGCGCGCCCCCGTATCGCGCGGTATGGAGTCCGAGCACCGGTCTGAGCAGTGTCCGGCGTCTCGACCCGACCGTGCGCACCACCGTTCCGCGCATGTACACGCTGACGGT